>NZ_FTMS01000013.1 GCF_900156105.1 Alkalispirochaeta americana | reverse complement strand
TGTTTCGGATGGAGTTCGATACGGATCTTTCGATTCTGGTTCTGCGGAATTCTGATACCACGAACGTAATAGCCTTCCCAGTTTCCCAGAAGGTCGATATCTTGATGGATAGCTTGCATGGTGGTCCTCCGGTGTTTGGATCTTGGTCGACTCAAACAATACCCGGTGGGCCGCCATCTTGCCATTTCTTATTCCCCGCTAATCGACGATGAACCTTTTTTCAGAGCGATCGACTTTCAGAGCAAGCTGCTTTCAGAGGAATCAATGGTTGGGGGGAGATACGGCCAGTAATTCGGTGACAATGGTGCCGCTATTGCTGTTACCCCTAAAGAGCTAAAGAGAAGGCCTGACTTGTCCGTTTTAAGGAGAAGATGAAAAGTTCTTGGTTCGTTCTTGCGCTTTCTCTGGGCCTGGGTGCCTATCTGCTTCTTGAGTTAGTCTTCGGTCAGTCAGGGCTCATCGCGTATCGGGCGATGGAGGAAGCCCGTCGCCAGACGAACCTCGAAATGAAGGAACTCCAGGAGCAGACCTCCGCCCTGGAGCGCTACGTCCGGCTCCTTACAACCGACGCCGAGACGATCCGCCTGGAGGCTCGTGATATCGGGTATGTGGGAGACGACGAATTTGTGTTGCGGGTCGAGGGGCGTGATGCCCGACTCAGGCATCGATACCAGCCGGGGCTCAGGCCCTCGCCACTGCCGAGGATTCGCGATAACCGCCCTCTTTTTCGATCTGTGGGGTTTACCGTATTTCTCCTGATCGCCCTGGCGGATCTGGTGCGCCTGCCCGGGGGGATAAAAAAGAGCTCTCGCCGGGCAGGTGCCGGAAAAAGCTCCGCCGGGGAGCGCGAAAGGGATCGCTCCCCGGCTGGGGAGGATCAGGGCTCCTGGGATGTGAGAGAGCGACACTCCAGGTAATAGCGTTTGTCCCGGGCCTCTCCCAGAGAGAAGGCTTTCCGGGGCAAAGTTCCCCGGGCGGCCACAGTGGGAAAGAGCTGATCCCGGGGAAACTCGGGAAGGAGCAGGGCTATCCCTCCCGTACGGTCTGCAGCCTCGCAGGCTTCGGCGTTGCCGTGAACGTAATCGATCCCTCGGGCTCCCCTTTCGGCCAGGGCCTGGTCGGCAGCGGCCACGGCCAGAGGGCCTCCGGGCGGAACCTCCAGGAGAGAGCCTCCCGTTTGATCGATAATCCCCAGGGATTTTTCAGGTACTCCCTCCTGGAGGAAGGCCTCCAGGAAGGCTTCGCGCGTAAAATGGCGCGCCGTGCCCCCAGTGATTTTTTCGAGAACAGTGATCATCTCTGTCTTGCTGACCTGACCTATCCGGTGAATCGGGTGAAAGGGGAGGCCGGGATCGTAGACATTAACCAGTTCTACCAGACAATACCGGAAGGGATCCTCCGGGCTGGCACCGGCAGCCTTGCGCCTGGTCCAGACCTCTTTTGCAGCAGCCAGACTGTGATTTCCATCGCCCGTGGCGAAGAGAAGATTCCCCTGCCGGAGCGATTCCAAAGCTGTAGCAACTGTCTCTGCCAGGGGGTGTTCCAGAGGAATCCGGTAGCCTGAGATGGACCCACCGCCCATCATCAGGGGAGTTTCGTAGAGCTTCTCCAGGGATGGTTTTGCCTCTTTCAGGGGGGCAAGGAGAGAATCCCGGGGATCGTTGTAGAGCACCAGCACGTGGGGAGTTTCCAGTGAGGCTCCCTGACGGATTTCTGCCCGGGGAGGCAGTCGGTCGGGGATCGTCTCCTCGCTGGCGCGTATGAGGGGCGCCGTCTCGGGGTGGTAGTCGTAGGCGTCCAGGTCAACTGCCAGAACCAGACCGTGGCGCACCGTTCCCGAGGGGAGTCTTCGTTCTGCCAGGATAGCTGACCGGGAAACTTCACGGAGGCTCCTGCCTTCCTCCAGGTCAGTCATGGCCTGGTGTATCCCTTCGGCGGCGCGGGCCGTCTCCTCCTGGTCCAGGTAGATCTCGGGGTGAATGATGCGAAGCGTCGAGGGGGCTTCCCCCACGTAGTCTTCCACGGATTTCCAGTAGGCAGGATCTGATGTGAACTGATCGCAGGCGATAACCGCCCACCGCTGCAGATCAACATGGCCTGCAGGGATCAGGACCGAGGGAAACCGCAACCCCAGGGAACTCAATCGCTCGTGTATCGTCATGGCTCCCTATGGTAGCGGCTTCAGCGGCGGGAGGCAACGGTTTCGGGGTATCCTTCTGCGCAGCTTCGAAGGATTCCTCCTCTCAGGTCCTGTCCTGCCAGTTCTGCCGGTGGGGCCAGATAGCTTGCGGGTTTCTGGGTTGCCCTCTCCAGGAGATGTCCGGCTGAGTCTCGCAGGTCCAGCTCTTTCAAGGGAGTTATCGAGCCGTTGGGGAGGAGCAAATCGGTTCTGGTATCGCGATACACCGTGTTTTTCACTGTCAGCGGGACCGGTTCTCCCCGGGGTGCTTCCCCCAGGATCGCCATGAGGCGATACCCGGCACCACCGGACTCCCGGGCCGGTTCATGGACCGTCCTGTCTTCCAGGAGGAATCCTCCCGAATAGGGGCGGTGGGGTAGCCGGAAGAGTTCCTCTCTCCACCGTGGGGCATCGGGGGTTTGATCCAGGGCGGTTCGATAGGCCCGGGTTGCGATAGCTGCATAGAGGGCGCTCTTCATGCGTCCTTCGATTTTGATTGCCGAGACGCCGGCCGTGCGAATTTCCTGGAGCGCATCCAGAAGCATCAGATCCCGGGCAGAGAAAATGGCCAGATAGTCTTGATCTTGCTGCACCGGGTAGTATTCTCCGGGGCGCTGTTCCTCCACCACGGCGTAGTGCCAGCGGCAGGAGTGGGCGCAGTCCCCCTGATTTGCCGATCGGCCTGTCATCTCCTGGGACAGAAAGCACCGCCCCGAGTAGGCCATGCACATCGCCCCGTGGACAAAAACCTCCAGTTCCAGGTCCGGTACTGCGTCCTTGATCTCCCTGATTTCCGGCAGGGTGAGCTCCCGGGCCGGAACGATCCGGGAGAATCCCATTTGATGATAGAGCCGGGCTGCTCCGGAGTTGGTGCAGTTTGCCTGGGTTGAAAGATGGAGCTCGATCTCCGGAAGGATCGACCGGATCGGTTCCAGGAGACCCGCATCGGCCACAATCAGGGCATCCAGGGGTGCGGCCCTCAGTTCCTGGAGGGATTCCTTGAGGCGTCCCATATCTTTCTGGAGGACAAAACGGTTCAAGGCACCGTAGAGCCGGCGCTGAGGGAAATCTTTCTTGAGATCCCGCAGGGCCTGGTGGTCCAGATCCGGTTCGGCCCCGGCCCGGAGGGAAAAACCGGGAATCCCCAGATAGACCGCGTCGGCACCGTAGAGGAGTGCCAGGCGGGCTTTTTCTTTTGTGCCTCCGGGAGAAAGTAGTTCCATGGTCTCACCAGTGGGAGGGCGAACCCGGACGGTAACGTTCCCGGAAAAAGGGCTCCCTGCGGTCCCAGAACTCCAGGAAATACTGCTGGATACCGTCGAAAAAGAACCGTTCCAGGCGGGTGCCGGGGCGGGTAATATAACGGAAGTGCCAGGGTTCGTAGATATAACCCGTGACCTCCTCATACTCCTGGGGGTAGGAGAGCGAGAAACCGTAACGCCAGCCTTTTTCAGCCAGCCACCGACCGGCCGGGTGTTGCGCAAAGGGTCCGGTGACACTTCCGAAATCGATGGCTGTTCCAAGCTGGTGCTGGCTGGACCCGGGACGGGCGCTGGAGCGCTCGGCCCGTTCCCTTCCAAGCTGGTCCACCCAGTACTGGAAAAGCCACTCCTGGTAGGCGTAGCTCCGGTAGGTGCTGGAGAGGTCCAGGGTTATCCCTTCCCGGGCAGCATCCTCTACCATGGCCAGCAGGTCGGGCATGATCACTTTCCGGAGGGAGAGCCCCTCCCGGTTCAGGGTAAGCCGATCCTGATACTCTGTGAGATCCACCAGGTCTTCGGGGACGTAGTCCTCCGGGAGGGGTGTGCTCTTGTCTACCAGGACGAAAAGATCCCGGGGCATTTCCAGGGCCTGGGCCATCAGGCCGAGAAACTTCTGGGGAGCTTCCAGGATCGCCCGGGCGATGTCTGGTGATTCTCCGGCCAGGGTTTCCCGCAGAGCGCCCAGGGTGAGAGCAAAGTCTCCGTGGGGGAGAAAGGAATCGGGGAGCTCCTCCCAGCGGGTTATCTCCGGCGATGATTCCCCGGGGGGGGCTTCCGGTCCGGAAGAGGTGTCCCCGGGGCCTGTTTTCCCGGAATCCCCGAAATCGGGAACGCACCCGGCCAGCACCAGCGATGCCGGGACCAGCACCCCCAGAAAGAGCGCCGCCACGATAGGGGCTCCCGGGGGCCGTCCGAACCGGGCCATGAAGGTTCTGTCGTTCCAGGATCTACTGGGCCGTGGTTTTTCCCAAAGCGATCTCCAGGACCTCTTCCAGGCTTTCCACCGGGTGAAAGGTGATTCCCCGCGTAACGTGTTCCGGTATTTCATTCAAGTCCCTCTCATTCTGACGGGGGATGATAACCTGTTTAATCCCGTTACGGCGAGCCGCTATGGTCTTTTCTTTCAGTCCGCCGATGGGAAGAACGAACCCCGCAAGGGAGAGTTCTCCCGTCATGGCAAGTCGGGGCCGAACCTTTTCGTCCAGGGCAAGGGACAAAAGGGTTGTTGCCATGGTGATGCCTGCCGAAGGCCCGTCCTTGGGGGTCGCTCCGGCGGGAATGTGGATGTGTATTTCGTTTTCGTCAAAGAAACTCGGGTGAACACCATACCGGACTGCGATATGTCGGGCCCGGCTGTAGGCGATGGAAGCCGACTCCTGCATGACATCTCCCATCTGTCCCGTGAGCTTGAACCCGCTTTTCCCCCGGTTGCGAATCGCCTCAATCATCAGGGTATCGCCACCGTAGGGAGTCCAGGCCAGGCCCAGGGCCATGCCGGGATGGGAGATCTTGCGCTGGGCTTCCTCAGGAAAGACCGGTTTCCCCAGGTAGGTTTCAAGATCCTCGGGGCCGATCTCGTAGCTCTCGGGGGCATCCTCGCTGGTGAGTTGCTTTCTGGCAAGTTTTCGGTGAATCTTGTCCAGCATCTGCTCGTAGCGCCGCATTCCCGACTCCCGGGCGTAATCATTGGCGATGGCCCGCAGGGCCGCTTTATTGTATTTCACCAGCTTTTTCTCAAGGCCGGCCCGTTCGGCTGAACGGGGAACCAGATACTTCCGGGCGATCATGGTCTTCTCCTCATCGATGTAGCCCGAGAGGCGGATCACCTCCATGCGATCCAGAAGCGGTGACGGAATGCTGTCCAGGGTATTTGCTGTGGTGATGAAGAGGATATTCGAGACATCGAAGGGCAAATCCAGGTAGTGGTCGCGAAAACTGTTGTTTTGTTCCGGATCCAGCACCTCCAGGAGCGCCGACGAAGGGTCGCCCTGGTAGCTGACTCCCAGTTTGTCGATCTCGTCGATCATGAAGACGGGATCTTTCTCACCCACGATCTTGAGGCCCTGGAGAACCTTGCCGGGCATGGCCCCTATATACGTCCTGCGGTGGCCCTTTATCTCGGCCTCGTCCCGCATCCCCCCCACGGAAAAACGGAAGAATTTCTTTCCCAGGGCCCGTGCTACGGATTTTCCGATCGAGGTCTTGCCCACTCCCGGAGGCCCCACCAGGCAGATAATGGACCCCTTGTTGTCCCCCCTGAGGGTCCGAACCGCCAGAAACTCGAGGATTCGCTCCTTCACGTCCTCCAGGCCGTAATGATCGGCGTCGAGTATCCGTTCTGCCTTGGTCAGGTCAACCTTTCGGGCAGAAGGGACCTCCCAGGGGAGTTGAATAATCGTTTCCAGGTAGTTTCGGGTCAGGGTAAACTCGGCGGAACTGGGTTCCATGAGCTGGAACTTTTCCAGCTCCTGTTCCACCTGCTTTCGAGCCTCTTCATCGAGGGGAAGGTTTTCCAGGGCCTCCTGGAAGCGGGCGTACTCCGAGCTTTTGGAGTCGGTGGGCATTCCCAGCTCCTGCTTGATCGCCTTCAGCTCCTCCTTGAGGAAGTATTCCCGCTGGCTCTTTTCGATCTTCTCATTGATCTGTTTCTGAATGCGCTTCTGAATGCGTAGCAGCTCCTGCTCTTTCTTGATAAAGAGCAGAACTTTTTCCAGCCGCTCCCGAACGTTCACTGTGGCCAGGACGTCCTGTTGTTCGTCCCGGTCGATGTTCAGAATGCTTGTGACAAAGTCGGCGATCTTCCCCGGATGGTCTATGTTCACCATGTTCAGGCGCATCTCTTCCGAAAAAAGAGGGTTGTTTTCGCTGACCTGTTTTGTCTCGCTGATGATTGCCCTGGTCAGAGCCCGAACCTCGTCGGTGCTGGTCTCCTCTTCTTCGAGATAGTCCACGGCGGCTACCAGAGGGCGTCCTTCGGAACTCAGGCTCTTCCTGATCCGGAATCGTTTTACGGTGGAGACGAAAATGTTCATTCCGCCGTCGGGGAGGTTGATGCGCTTTAGAATTTTTGCGGCCGTTCCCACGGTGTGGAGGTCTTCCACGCGGGGATTCTCCTCGTTTTCATCCAGGGTCAGGACGAGACCGATGTGCTGATCGCCTTCCAGGGCCTGACGAATAACATCCAGGTCCTCGGGAGAGGTGATCATGAGCGGAGTAAACAGGCCCGGGAAGATCGGCTTTCCGTTCAGGGCGATCATGAGTAGCTTGTTGGGCAGCACCTGGTCTGCGGGAAGTATCTGGTTCTGTTCTGACATAGCCTCTTTCCTAGTTTCTCTCTTGTGATTATCTCTGGCGACAGGTATAAGCTATGTAGGATGAATCGTAGCAGTCAACAGGAAGCGATCATATTGCGCATCGCTCCCGCCGGAGAAAGCCACGGTGCGGTGGATTTTCTCTCCCCCCGGGAGGGTGTATCCCGGGCCATGGCCTACGGTCTCCGTTCCCGTCGAAGCTCGCTTCGGGGCAAGGTGGTCCCTTTTGCCCGGGGCACCATCTATCTCTACCGCGATCCTCGTCGTGATACTGCAAAAATAACAGACTTTGATGGGTCCCACTACCCCTCTATTCAGGAGAATCTTACCGCCTATTCTCATGGCAGTCTCTGGGCTGAGGTGGTCTGGAGAACCTTCGCTTCCGGCGGTGGAGATCAGGAGGCTTTTGATCTTTTATCCCGGGGATATCTGTTGCTCGAGGAACAGGCCCCTCGGGGCAGGGCGTCGATGCAGCTCCTTTCGATGCTTCTCCTGTGGCGGTATCTGGCTCTTTTGGGGGTGCGGCCTCCCCTGGAGATCTGCGCAGCCTCAGAAAAGGCGATTCAGCCCGAGGAGGACCGGTTCTACGACCGCCGGGAGGGGACGATCTTTTCCCGGGAATGGGCGGCCGCAGGGGGGCTCCCGGTGCCATCGGGGACGGCCCGGCTTCTTATGGCCTCGGAACAGGTTTCTCTGGAACGGGCCTCCCGGTTTCCCGTGACGGCGGCTACCCTGGAGGCAACCCGGCGCTTTGTTACAGCGGCGGTGCAGGATGCTGTTCAATATCCGCTGAAGACGCTTCAGGCAGCGGCCGTTCTCTTGTGATCACTCTGGCTGAACCGGGTCTGGCCAAACCGGTCTGGCTGAGCCGGTCTGGCGGGGTGTCAAATTATCCGATTCGTGGTACGGTACGGTTCATGTTGAGTTACCTGTTGCACACGGCCTGCCGGGTTGTTCCCGAGGGATCATCTCCCGCATGAAATGGCGTCCTGCATGAAATGGCAAAAAACACCCGTCGATGCGGCGGCGGTCAAGCATCTCTCCCAACGGTACGGACTGGATCTGCTTTCAGCGGCTGTTCTGGTGAGACGGAACATCACAACCCCCGATGATCTTCCCTATTGGCTCGAGGAGGATCTCCGGTATCTCCACGATCCTTTTCATTTTCCCGATATGCCTGAGGCGGTGGAGCGGATCTTTCAGGCTCGCGATGAAGGCGAGCGGGTTCTTGTGTTTGGAGATCGCGACGTGGATGGCATCACCAGCACTGCCGTGATGGTGGAGACGCTCCGGAGCCTGGGGATCGATACCCGTTGGCAGGTTCCCGAGGGAGACGATATCTACGGGCTCACCAGCGAAGTGGTCAAGTCTTTCTCCGAGGAGCACGGAACGCTCATCATAACCGTAGACTGCGGGATAACCAGCGTAGACGAGATTGCCCTGGCGGGAACCTTCGGAATAGACACCATCATAGTTGATCATCATAATGCAGCGGCCCGGGTGCCGTCGGCGGTGGCGGTAATCAACCCCAAGGTGGGCGAGGGGTATCCCTTCCAGGGGCTCTGTGCCTGTGCCGTCGTGGCAAAACTGCGCCAGGCCCTCGCTCTGGGGCAAACCGAACTCTATGGGCAGCCTGTGACGCTGCTCCACGCCCGCCCTCTGGACGGCGATGGAGGCATCGAAGTAGAGGCTGTGGCCCTGGAGCACGGTTTTGAGGCTGATCGGGCCAGAGAGGTCTTTCCCCCGGGTGGAACACGGTTGCAGATGGGCGCTCTGGAGCGTTTTCTGGTGGGGCGAAGTCTGATCTGTTTTGATGCTCCCCGGCAAGAGCAGCTTTTGAAACACGCTTTGGGAGGCGGGGTTGATATCTATCTTCTGGATCTGGCTGTGCAGACCCGGGAACTCTTCCCTGCCCTGACGGGAAAGACGCTCCTGGAAATGGGCGAGGGCTCCCGTCTGGCGCGTTACACCCGGGAAACGGCCCGGGAAATGGACGTTCTGCTCGCTCTCTACCGGGCGGTCGCGGCGGCACGGTTCCCGGCAATTCGGGAGTCTCTGGAATCGGTGCTGGATCTGGTGGCTGTGGCTACGCTGGCCGACATGATGCCCATAGTGAATGAAAACCGTCCGTTGGTTCGGGCCGGGCTGGAGCGGCTCAACAAACATCCTCATGCAGGAATTGCCGCGCTCTTGCGGGAACTTTCCCTCGCGCACCGAAAAATAGTCAGTCGGGATATCAGTTGGGCCATTGCACCGGTGATTAACGCCAGTGGGCGCATGGGAACACCCTCGATGGCGGTGAAGATGTTTCTTACTGCTGACGAGACGGAACGGGTTCGTCTTGCCGGGGAGATCCACAAGCTCAACCAGAAGCGGCGGAAAGTAGGCCAGGAAGCCTGGAAAACTGTTCTGCCCAGGGCGAAGGAGCTTCTTCAGGGTGAAGAGCCAAAGATTATCGTCCTGCACGAACCGACAGTTCACCGGGGAGTGACAGGAATCATCGCCGGCCGGTTGAGCCGCCGCTATAATCTGCCCGCAGCGGTGTTAACCTCCGTGGGAGGTCATGTGGTGGGAAGTGTCCGCAGCGCCCGGGGGTTTGTTGCAACGGCGTTTCTGGATCAATTTTCGGATATTCTCGAGAAGTGGGGCGGACATAACCAGGCTGCAGGGTTTCACTTTTTTCAGGATCGGCTGCCCCGGTTCTGGGATCGGCTCTCCCAGGTAATGGCATCGGTTGACCTGGATGATCACCAGGAGGAGGAGGTTCTGATTGATGCAGAACTTCCCCCTCGCTACCTTAATCCTGGTCTGGAGGAACTGGTGGGGCGCTTTGAACCCTACGGTCAGGGAAACCCGGAGCTGCGCTTTCTGGCGCGCAAAATGGTGCTGGAGGACGTGCAGATCATCGGCAAGGATCAGGATCACCTGCGGCTGTTGCTCGCAGGGGGCGGATTCAAATGGCCTTCCGTGTACTGGAGCGCAGCAGAACGGGTGCCAAAGGAATTTTCCCGGGGGGACCGGGTTGACGTGGTTTTTGAATTTTCCCGGAATTACTACAACGGAAACGAGACGATTCAGTTAGTGATCATCGATATGATCCGTTCTGCCGAGCAGCTTCTGGATGGTCTTGACGAGGGTTGACGAGGATGCCGGTTGACATATTCCGGTGCTACCGGGCATTATGAAACGAGTCTGTACCAGGAAGGGGGTGATTGTATCGCCGTTGTAAAGATCGAGGATGGCGAGAACCTGGAAAAAGCCATCAAACGATTCAAGCGAATGGTAGAAAAAGAAGGTATCATTCGTGAGTGGAAGAAGCGGGAATATTTTGAGAAACCCTCCACGATCAAGAATCGCAAAAAGAAGTCAATGGAGCGGAAGATCCAGAAGAAAATCCGCAAAGCCCAGGCATCGCGCAGCTACTGAGCGGGGCGCTGTGGTTTATTATAAAGCGCCCCTCGGTGGGCGTTTTTTTTTGTTTCTCCCGATGGTCTGCGCGGGTTTTCTCGCGGTGCTGGCTGTCTCGGGGTGTAGTTCTGCCGATCCCGAAATCATGCAGATGGAAATCTCGATTGTTGCTTCCTGCCCGGATGTCCGTGGTTCCGTTGAGGAACGGCTGATGGTCTTTGCCGATATCCATGATCCTGATGGACCCGAAGACGTGGCCTGGATGGTTGTGGAGTTTCCCGACCAGGGCTTTGGGTGGGAGCTTTCCGGCCAGGACCTGGAGCACCACCATCGCGATGATCGTCATTGGTTTGGTTCTCCAGGCCTTGTTTTCCCCGGTACTGCAACTCTGCCGCGGGGGCCTCTGCGCGTGACTGTGGGTGATTACTCGGGTCGAACGGTCGAGATGGAGCAGATACTCCCTCGTCCGCCGGGGGTTTCGGGGTGTGGCACCTTTCCTCGCCTGAAAACTGATTCCGCCAGTGAGGCAGGTTTTTCTCTTGTTCCAGCTTCCGGGGGGGGGCGACATTTTGTCAGGACTGACCGGGGAGTCCTGGAATTTCAGGGGGATCTCTCAGGGCCGGCTCCTTTGGGAGCGGACTTTCGGGATTTTGTGGGGGATCAGGAGTTCTTTCTGCTGGCGCAGGCTGGCCCGGCACTGTGGCTCGAATCCGGCCCCTGGCACTCCGACCGGGGCCTGGACGATTAGAGACCCTCTTCTTCCTTGATTCTGCGTCTCTTTTTCCGACGGTGTTGATACCGCTGGAGGCGGAGGAGGAGATGGAGTATCTTTCTTCCCAGCCGGAACGACCGGAGAAATCGGTGCCCGCGGCTTGCCCCGTAGTGACGGGCATAATCCTCGGCAGCTGCGTTCAGGGGGAAGTCAAGCCCGTATTGCCCCTTCAGCTGGTCCCAGTGGCGAACAATCCAGAGATAGAGATCGGTGGGGGTGCGGTCGGGGAAGCGGCTCATCAGATTGTTTTCGGTGATGATCCGAACGATGGGGCGGTAGACGTTGGCATACCAGCTTTTTATGGCCTGCTCCAGGGGGATCTCCACCACCTGGCACTCGTTCAGAAAGTATTTGTGACCGTGAATGTGCTTTTCCAGTTCGTCGTACCGTCCCGTGGCACTTACGGTGAAGTCTGCTTCGGGCAGGAACTCCGTGATATGCAGGCGCTGGAGAAAGAGTTTTTTCTCGTGGTTGATGACAGCTTTTCGGAGGTTCTCGCGGGTCATTGTGCCGTGGAGGGGGATCTCCGTCTCCAGGGCCACCACCTCGGCGTCTATCTCCTTGACTCCCTGGGACCGAGCCACCGAAACTCGGTGGTTTCCGTCCCGGACAAAATAGACTCCCCCGACTTCGTACAGCGTAACGGGGGGGAGAATGATATCGGTGAGATGTGCGAGATCGACCCGTTGCCAGCGGCTGCGCAAATGCTCGTAACGGGGAAGAAACTGGCTGTTGAAATCCCGGTATCGGCCCTCGCTCCCTACGATTTGATCGAGGGGTACCGTTTTCATTCCCCGGTAGGTTTCTCCTCGGGGAATGAGCTTCTCCCGGACTTCCTGTAGAGAGAGAAGGCCCTCCTGGTTCGAAGAGAAAAGAGTGAAAATCTGACTGAAGAAAGCGTTTTTGCGGGCCCGGTTGAAATCTTCCCTGGCCTCTGCTTCAAGTATTTCGCGCATCGTCGCTAGGAGGCTCCCGTTTACCCTGAGTTTGTGCGCCGGTCTCTTCCGTTTTCCGGGACCGGTGGCCTGATAACCGGCTGTACCGGACAGCGTGATATATCTGGCTGCTTAATCCAGTTCATAGTCTAATACATAATGGTCGTAGACGTTAATAATTGTTGTGTCATGATACTGTGAAACCCGATTAGCGTTTATATCATAGAGATGAATATGGCCGTGCAGGAGGTAGCGGGGCCGGAACCGTCGCATGAACCAGAGCAGACCCGTAAATCCCTGATGGCAGAGGTCTTCCTCGTCGTGGATTCCCCGGGGCGGGGCATGGGTGAGGAGTATGTCCAGGTATCGGCCGTGGACCAGGCGGTTCCAGAGAAGGCGGGGGACAAGCCGCAGCAGGCGGCAATTCATCTCAAAATTGGTGAACTGGTGTTCGCCCCGGTTATAGCGGATGCTGCCTCCCAGTCCGGCAATGAGGATTCCCTCCAGGCGCATGACGCGGCCTTCCAGACAGGTGGAGCCGTAATAGTTTTGTGTTTGCGCAGTGAGGGCCGTCTGATCAAGAAGGGATGCTTTTGATCTCTGGAAGAGGGGAAGCGCTTTCAGATTGTGGTTGCCGAAGACAAATCCCACCGTGCGGTTGAGGCTCGATGAGAGGAACCCCAGATACTCCATGGGAAGATCTCCGGCACCAAGCACCATCGTCACGTCGGAAAAACGGGTTTTTACCGCGGCGCTGTACACCAGAGGGTCAATGTGGTCGGCTACGCAGAGAATTTTCACGACGATTTTTTAAGAAACTCCTGAAGATGATCCTTGTTGTACAGCTCCAGGGGCCGTGATTCTGCAAAGTCCAGAGCCATGCGGGAGTAGGTGCTGCTGGCGATCACCATGGCTCGGGTGAGTCCCTGGGAGCGCATCGTTTCGTGGATCTCCCGAATGGTGTTTTCGTCGATTATTTCTGCTACGCGAATAAACTGGATGAGGCGGGGGAGTTTCTTGTTTGACCGCCAGTTGGAGCCGCTCTCGACGACGATCATCTGCACGCCGTTGTCCTGATCCTCGACGCTTTGGATGGTGTAGCCCAAGGTGCTGGCTATTCGCTCGCACATGCCCCGAAACTCCGTCTGGGAAACGGTGAGGAAATCCTTGATATGGTCGTCTTGCCGGAGGTCCTGATACTGGCCGAGTTTTTCTGCCACATCCTGGAAGCTGGGTTTTCGTTTGTAGATCGTTTCCCAGTGTTCGATTGCCCACTCAATTTTTCGTTGCCTCTCGTAGCAGGAGGCGAGGAAATAGTGAGCCCAGAGGAGATCCCCCTCGGAGGGAGTTTTTCCGGTGTTGATCGCCCGCTCAAGCTCGCTGGTTGCCCGTTCCAGGTTGTTTTGCTCCATGTAGCAGGTTCCCCGCTCGATGAGCGCCTTGGTCCGGAACTCCGGGGCCTTGGTTGCCCACTCAAAAGACTGGAGGGCTCCCGTGAAATCTTTGTTTTCTTTCTGGATGCGTCCGATGTAATAATAGGCTGGATAGTGATCGGGTTGATACTTCAGGGCGTTCTGGAGGTATTCCAGGGCGTCGGGAAAGCGTTTTGCCCGGTAGAGAATCAGCCCCAAATGGAGATAGGACAGTCCGTGGCGGGGCTGGAGCTGGATTGCCTTGCGGAAATAGTTGATCGATTTTGTGGCCTTGCCCCGTTCCTCGAAAAGGACTCCCGTCTGGTAATAATTGTCGGCGTTCTCCGGGTCTTTCTGGATGAGCAGGAGATATTCCTTGAGAGCCTCTTCGGGCTGGTTGAAGCGCTGGAAGAGCTCTGCCGTCTGGCGGCGAAAGGGAACCTCCGGGACCAGTCCTCCGAACTGGCCTATCTGGTTGACCGTTCGGAACTCCATCAGGGCCAGCTCGGGTTTTGAATCCATCAGGTAGGCCCGGCCCAGAAGATAGTGAGCTTCGGGGTTGCGGGGGTCCCTGGCCAGGTGTTGTTTTGCGACTTTCACCGCAGCAGAGGGCTTGTTCTGCTTGAGAAGTTGCTCCACACGGGCTATCTTCTTTGGAGCGACCAGGTTCCGGACGATAAAGAAAGAGATGAATCCGATGAGCGCACCCAGGACAGTGATGATTATTACAACACCCATTGCGGGGTATTATGAATATCTGCGGCAGAATAGGCAAGCCTCCTGGGTTTTGTCGGGTTTCTTCCCGGCGGTCCTGTCTGTTCTGGTCGTTTTTTTCCTGCTTCTGGCTGCTCCGCCGGAGTTGGCTGCGAATCAACCGGGTGAAGGCGATCTCTGGGAACGTGCCGTAGAGAAGGTCCAGTTCCGGAACTATCACGAGGCAATTCCGTTGCTGGAGGTCTTGCTGGAGCGCGAGCCGGGAAACGGTCAGGCTTTCCGGCTTCTTGCCTCGGTTTGGGAGATGGCAGGGAACTCTGGTGAAGCCGAGGAGCTGTTGCGGCGCGGCCTGGATGATTCCCGGTTTGATCGGGAGCTGCGAGGCCGGATCGCCTTTGATTTGGCCCTTTTGCTGGGACGTCAGGACCATCAGGAAGCGGCTGTTGCCATGTATTCCGCTGCGATCGACCGGAACGCCACGCTGGTGATGGCCTATCTGAATCGGGCGAACGCTCAGGTAAAACTGGGCGATTATGATCTGGCTGTGCGCGACTACGAGCGCTATCTGGCCTTGCGCCCTTCAAACCCCCAGCGGAGAGAAATTCAGGAGATGATCGCGCTTCTTCGGGAGACGATCCAGGCCGAGGAGTTGCGAAAGGAAGAGGAAGAGCGTCTGGCCCGGGAAGAGGCCGAGGCGCGGCGGATTGCAGAAGAGGAACGTCGCGAGCGGGAGGAGCGGGAGCGCCAGCAAGCTGCGGCGCGTCGCCAGAAGATGATGGATTCCGTTCTTGAATCGCTGGGGTCATCCCGTGAGGATGCCCGGACTTTTGAGGTGGATCGCGAGGATATCCGTGATTTCGACGACGAGCTGGATATTCTGGATTAATGCTGTTTGATTGATCCTGTCTGATTGATTGATGACGTATTGATGACGTATTGATGACGTGTGGACGAAGCAGATGAACCTGTGGGAGGGGGATATCAAATATGACTGATGAATCACGAAAGAAGGTTCTTCTTTTTGGCGGAATCGGCTTGCTGGCGTTGCTTATCGGCGGGGGGGCTGCCTACTATTTTGGCCGTCCTTCAGGTGCAGAGGCCCCGTCGCAACCGCCTGTAGCGGAAGAACGGACAGAAGCCGATGATATCGACCCCGCCGAGCAACGCCGGGCAAACAAGCTGGTTCTGGCCAAGGACTATCTGGAGAACCAGGAATATAGCAGAGCCCTGAATCTCATCGATGAAGTGTTGATTGAGGATGTGGATAACCAGACTGCGCGAGATCTGAAAGCTCGTGCGCTCCAGGCGCAGCGTGCTGCGCGGGAGGAGCAGGAGCGGCGTGAGGCAGCTCGGGCCGCTGCGGAAACACGGCAAGAGCGTTCCTCCGAAGAAGACCGTCGCGACCGGGAATTGGCCGCCCAGGAGGCAGAAGCCGCTGCCCGAAGGGCCGAGGCTGAAGCCCGCCGCGAAGAGGCCCGGCTTGCGGTGCAGCAACAGCTGGCAGAGCAACGAGTTGCCGAAGAGCAGCGGCGTCGGGAGGAGGCCGAGCGGCGCGAAGCTGAACGAAAGGCCGAGTTGGAGCGGCTTGATACGGAAGAACGCCAGAAAACCGAAGAGATCCAGGAATTGCTTGCCCAGGCGCCGGATCTGCTTCAGGCCAGGGATTACGCCCGACTCCGGGGAAAGATGGATCGGGTTCTCAATATCCCGCTGGCCGATTCCCGCCGGGAAAACCAGCTCCACGGGCAGGCTCTGGCTGCTCTGGCGCGGAGTTATGTCGACGAGGATATAACCAGTTCCCGAAACCGTCAGGAAGCGCTCCGGCTGGCGTCGGAGGCCCTGGACCGCAGTCGTGATGTCTGGGATGCCTTCTTTGTCCAGGGACAGGTCTACTACGAGACCGAGCGCTTCAGTGACGCCATTGCGGCCTATTCGTCGGCTGCCAGAATTAACCCCGAGAGCGCTGCTGTGCTGTATGAGCTTGCGCGGGCTCAATACAGGGCTCGGGAGTTCCAGGCGGCTCGCGCCTCCTACGAGGCCTGTGTGCGGATTGACCCTGAATACGGGAACGCCTATCACAACCTGGGGGTTACCAACCTGCAGCTGCGTGATACCGGCCGGGCCATGCAGGCCTTTCGCTTTGCGATTGAGGTGCGTCCCGACGACCACGCTTCATGGTACCGTTTGGGCAATATCCTCCTTGACCGGGGAGATCTCGAGGGAGCCCGGGAGGCCTTCGAAGAGGCTGTGGAACATCACGATGCGGACATGCGTTATTTTTCCCGACTGGCTACGGCGCTGTATCGCCAGGGAGATCTCGCGGGAGCGGAGACCCACTTCTCCCGGGCCCGGGAGCTTCAACCCGAAAACGCCCTGAACAATTACAACCTTGCCCTGGTTTTGAGCGAGCGAGGACGGTACCGCGAAGCGCACCCCTTTATCCGTCAGGCAATCAGGGTCGATGGACGCCCCCCCGAGTACCACTTCACTCTGGGCCAGATCGAGGAGGGGTTGGGTAACTACGAGGAGGCAATTGCGGCCCATGCCACGGCTGTGCAGCGCGATTCCGGGTATACCCGGGCTCTCTCGGAGATGGGGCGTCTGTTGAACAACCTGGGCGCTCACGATCAGGCAATGGAGGTGCTCCTTCAGGCCCATCGCCAGGAGCCGGAGGGGTTTCAGGTCAATACGAACCTGGGCAGGGTCTATCTGGACCGCGATCTTTTTGACCGGGCAATACAGCATTTCCGGGAAGCCGTGGCGGCACGGCCCAACGAGGCGTCAGCCCACTACAACCTCGCCCTGGCCTACCTGGGGGCCGAGGACTACTCCCGGGCCGAGCGGGCTCTGAAGGATGTGGTGAAAATGAACCCGGACTACTGGGGCGCCTATCATCGTCTGGGGGAACTCCATGTGGCTCGGGATGAGACCGGGAAGGCGAGGGAGGTCCTTGAGCAACTACTGGCGGCCCACCCGAATTATGAGGGACGTGGCGCTGTCGAGGCGATTCTTTCCTCTTTGTGAGGCCCGTCCCTGTGGCCCGACCCTGTGAGGCGTCCCTGGGAGGTCCTGGAGCGGGGGCTTTGCGCTCTCTTCATTCAGGCGTATACTGGGCGGCATGAGTGCTTTGGATGACCGTACCGGCGCCCACCCGCCTGACCTGACAGGGTATTTTCTGATCGCCGAGACCGATCTGCAGGACCCCAACTTCTTTCGTGCCGTGGTTCTTCTTGTTGACCACAACGAAGAGGGAGCCTTCGGCCTCGTTGTTAATCGGGAGAGCGAGGTGGTTGCGGGAGATGTCCTGGACAACCTGGAGCGCTCTCCTGCCTCCGGCCTGAAAGTGTATGTGGGTGGGCCGGTCCAGCAGAACTATATTTTTGTGCTTCATTCGGGTATTCCCAGGCGCTACCATAGTGATCATGCCCTGGAACCGTGCAAGGGGGTCTTCTTTGAACCCTCGTTCCAGCACATTCTTGACTATATGGCTTCAGAAGACTACCTGGCTCTTCCCGAGAAGGAACGGCCCCAGGTTCGGGTCTTTGCGGGGTACTCCGGTTGGGCCCCCGGCCAGCTTGAGGAGGAACTCCGGAGCGATTCCTGGTTTATCCATCCCGCTTCGCCGGATTTGGCCTTCCAGGCCCACGCAACGGAGGGTTGGAAAAAGGTCCTGAGTGAGAAAGGCGGGTTTTACCGCATTGTCGCCCAAACGGGGTTTAAACCGTCTCTCAATTAGCCAGGCCATCAGGTTAGCCAGGCCATCAGGTGCGGCCCACCAGACACCCGGGCTGTGTTACTCTCTCCCTTCCTGGGAAAACTCGCCCCGGATGGCGCAGGCAAGGCTGTCTAGTTCCGCCAGAGTGGAAGTAGAGAGCATCCGCCGGGCGCGTTCCTGGGCCTCGCTCAGGGATATGCCTTGAAGGATTCGGGCAACCCCGAGAAGCGAGGTTGCATCTACGCTGAGGCGGGTGATCCCGATACCGAGATAGAAAAGGATCATCGCCGGATCTTCGGCTGTGGCTCCGCAGACCGAGATGGGGCGACCTGTGTCATGAGCTACTTCAGTGAGTCGCTGAAGGGCACGCAAGACACCGGGATGAACCGAGCGGTAGAGCGAGGCAACCCGATGGTTCGCTCGATCGGCCGCGAGCATGTACATGATCAGATCGTTGGTGCCGATGGAGAAAAAATCTGCTTCCTGCGCCAGATCCCGGGCTATTTCGATTGTGGCAGGAAGCTCCACCATCACGCCCAGCTGTGGGGCGGTGTGGCAGGGGATGCCCTCCGCCTGAAGATCGGCGATGGATCGCAACACTTCCTCCCGGGCTGTCCGGAACTCATCCAGAGAAGCGATCATGGGAAACTGGATGCTGATCTCTGCCCCGTGACCTGCCCGGAGCATCGCCCGCAGCTGATCCCGAAAAAGATCCCGGTGATCCAGGAGAAACCGGATTCCCCGGTACCCCAGGAAGGGGTTGTCCTCACGCCCCACCTGACTGCTGAGAAGTTTGTCCCCCCCCAGATCAAGGGTTCGAAACCCCACGGGAAGTCCGGGAGTTTCCTCAACCACCCTCAGGTACACGTTGTACTGCTCCTCTTCGGTGGGAAATCCGTTGCGTATCAGGAAGGGAAACTCGCTCCGGTACAGCCCGATTCCCTGGGCACCCAGGGAGAAGGCGCTCCGGGCGTCCTTGACGAGATTCGCGTTTGCCAAAAGTGTCAGGGGTATGCCGTCGGCGCTGAGGAGGGGCGAGGGGATCTTTTCTTCCCCCGGGTGACGGGCCTGGCGCAGGAGCGGCCGCAATCGCTGGCGATAAGCCTCCAGGACCTCCCGGCCCGGGGCGACGATTACTTTCCCGTCTTCGGCGTCCACCACCACGTGGACCCCCGAAGGAATGGAAAAGAGCCGGGGATCACCGGTTCCCACTACAGGAAGATGCAGGGACTGGGCCAGAATGGCCACATGGCTGGTGGCTCCTCCCCCTGCGAAGATCACTCCCTCCACCTTTTGCAGGTGGAGTTTCACCAGTTCCGAGGGAAAGAGATCCTGGACCACCACAACGTGGCCCCGATAGTCTCCGTCCTTGTCTTCCAGGGCCTGGAGATTTCGCATGATCCGGTTGCCCAGATCCTGGACGTCCTGGGCTTTTTCCTGAAACCGTGGGTCCGGAATTGCGGCGAAGCGGCTGGAGAAATCAGCCACCACCGATTCTACCGCTTCCCGGGGGTCGCTGCCGTCCAGGGCAAGATCAACCATACGCCCTACGAAGCTCTCGTCCCGAAGCATCAGCAGGTGAGAGCTGAAGATCATCAGGGCCACATCCGAGAGAGACTGATCAACCTTGTGCTGAAGTTCCTGGAGCTGGCGCGTGCTCAGCTCGATTGCATCCTCGATGGATCGCTGGATTGGCAGGGATCGGTCGATAACACGGCCGTCCAGGTATTCCAGAAGGCCGATGGCTATTCCCCTGGAGGCGCTGGTTCCCTGAAGCAAGCCTGCTTCAAAGGGCTTTTCCTCCGAGGGAGTCCCTTGTGATGGTTCTTCGTGAAGTTCGTAGAGGGCAGCAACATTCTCAAGGGTCGATGCCAGGTGAGATGCCAGGGTGCGCAGGGCGCGCAGGGCCTGGGGATCTATCGAATCGGCGTCGCGGTATTGCAGGGTCAGTACACCGATTCCCAGGTCGTTGCGCTTGATCGGGACTCCCAGAAAGGCCGGGTAGTCATCTTCCCCCAGGTCCGGAATCGCCTTGTTCATGCTCGAGGCGGCAGCGTTTCGTTCCAGGATAGGACTGTTCTTGAGAAAGGCCTGCCCCGTGAGGCCCTCGCCCGGATTCAGGCGGACCTTCCCCAGGAGGAGAGGGTTTAGTCCCCGGGTTGCCCGCAGCACCAGAAGGTCCTGCTCTACATCGTAGAGATAGACCGAGCATACGTCAGACCCGAGATGATTTGCCACGGTTGCTACAAGATCCTGAAGGAAGCCCTCCACGGTGGTCCGCCGCCCCAGAAGTTCCGCCAGGTCGGTTACTGCATTTATCAGAGCCAGGCTGTTGAATTGTGTCACGCCCCTATAATAGACGCTTTTTGCGCGAGAAAAAAGTTTTTTCGTGCCGGAACTATGGAAAAGGTATTTCACTGAGACTATAATTACCGTAGTGAATGTCACAGATGTGACGAATTAACAGGAGGAATCTACGATGAAGAAAAGTATTGCGTTCCTGACGGTTGCTCTTGCCCTGGTTCTGGTTATCGGGTGCGGATCAGCCCCCGCTCCCACACCCGAGCAGGCTCCCCCGGGACTTCCCAGTTTCTATCTGAACCCGCCCCAAGCCGACGATGCCATCTACGGTGTCGGTTCAGCCAAGATGTCCACCCTGGACACCTCCCGCCGCATGGCCGTCTCCCGGGCCCGTGAGGACATCGCGTTCCAGATGAACGCAGCGATCCAGGCGGCCATCACGGACTACGCCCAGGAAGCGGGCATGGATGGCAACGTCCAGGTTATCAGCTTTGTCGAGACCATCTCCCGGCAGGTAACGGAGACAACCCTCCAGGGTGCCCGCACCGACCAGGTTGAACAGGGTCCCGACGGAACGATCTATGCTCTGGTGAGCTATCCCTTGAGCGGCTTTGCCCAGGCTGCAGGCGAGGCGTTCCAGCGGAACGAGGACGCTGCCTTTGCCGAGTTCAAGGCTGATCAGGCGCTTCAGGCGCTGGACGCACAGTTGCAGAACAATCCTCCCGCAGCCGGATCTCAGCGCTAGACTGATTCCGGAGGGAGGCAAGCGGGGCGTCCGGGAGGGGTTTCTCCTCCTGGGCGCATCACCAGTGGGGGCCGCCGCCGGGTAACCGGGGCGGCCTTTTTTCGATCCTCGATCCTCGATCCTCGATTCACATTTCACAACATGAACAACAGGATGAACAAAAAAAATCTCCGCTCCAGCCTTTCGAGAACGGTTCGTGAACTTGATCCATTGGTGCGTTCTGCTGCCCAGGAGCAGATTATCGGGCAGATTCTGGAGCTTTCGGCCTGGGGCCAAAGCGATTCTGTTTTTGCCTATTCGGCCATGGACGACGAGGTGGATCTCTCGGAGCTTCTGCTCGCTGCCCGAAAAGAGGGAAAGGAAGTGTTTCTTCCCCGGGTGGGGGAGGGGAAGAAAGAGATGGCTTTTTTTCGTGCCTTCCCGGAGCGAGAAAATTCCCCCTGTCTCTCTCTGGAGCGGCATCGCCTGGGGTTCCTGCAACCCTCGGGGAAAGACGATTCAGAAGCAATCCCGGGAAATGCATCGATAGTGATTATCCCGGGACGGGCCTTTGATCTTCAGGGGAGGCGTCTGGGTCGGGGTGGGGGCTATTACGACCGCTGGCTGACCAGGGTCGATCCCGGCATAGCCCTTCTGGGCGTTGCCTTCGGATGCCAGGTTGTCCCTGAGGTGCCGTGCGACCCCTGGGACGTAGCTGTCACCAGGGTCCTGAGGGATTCCCTGACAGCATTCTCCTGACCCTTTATGTTCTCCCGTGGCGATCGGGCGGGCCGATTGGTGTGCCCGCCCGGAGATCCCTGCGCTGTTTTGTCGCTGGATCATTCGGCCAGGGGAAAACAGATCTCCGTCTGCAGTTTTTCCGGGGGAGTCTCGTCGGGGCAGTTCAGGTAGAGTTCGTACATCCAGGGAGTTACCTTGAGACCTGTCTCTTCGATGTGCGTCATCAGAGGGGTATAGCTTTTTTCCAGAGTGGTATAGGGGCCGGTATGGACGGCCGAGAGCACCTTTCCACCGGGAATGCGGCTCGCCCGGACGCGCCCTTCGTCGGGAAGAACCTTCTCCACGGGGAATCCCGCTTCTATGTCCAAGGCTTCCATATCGTGGTTATGATACATCACAAAGGGATACCCCGTCATGGTTTCCTTCTGGCGCTGAAGGTATTCCATGAGTTCTCCGTAGACCTCTGTGAGGGTGTCGGGCAGATTGTGCAGCGACACGGTCGTCCTGATCGAAACTGTCTTTTCTTCCTGCCGTTCCTTGATTTCCATCGTCTTCCTCCTAGGGTTCATGATTCTACCCTGGTTTCTCATGGTAGATAGCGCATGGTATCAGAGGAAAGGCGACACCCCTGTGTCCTGGTTACGCCCGATTTCCGGATTGTTTTGGAACGGATCAGGCCGGACCTGTCCCGAAACGATCAGGACAGAGTCCGGCCTTTGGTTAAACGTTATTCGACCAGGCCCGGTAAAAGAAGGACCTCCAGGCGTTGGTCCATGTGGATATATCGGCGGGCAGCGCTCTGGATATCCTCGGCCGAGAGGGATTCGATTAAATCCGGAAGATCCAGGATCGCAGCAAAATCACGGCCCTGTTCCCAGGAGAAAACAAGCGAGTTCAGCCAGTAGCTGTTTTCCCGCTGATTTCGGCGGTATCGCTCTCGCTGTTGCGCCTTGATCCGCTGGAGGGCGCTTTCCGAAGCCGGTTCATCCAGAACCTCCTGAAGGACCTCCAGGGTTCGCTGGATCAGGTCATGACTTCGCTCGGGGTCCATTCCAAAGCTGATCTGCAGAAAAGCCTGGGGGTCCGGTAGCTGCTGGCGCCAGGCGGTGGCCCGGACACCGTAGGTGCCGCCCTCTTCCTCGCGGATCACTTCACGAAGACGGAGATTGAGCAGGTCTCCCAGGCTGTTCCAGCGGTGGTTCTCCTCCTGGGACCAGGAATAGTCATTGTGGAAGAGGATCGCTACTTGGGCAATTTCTTCGCTGCCTGCTCTGACCGTTTCCTGGATGAGCTCTCCCGGGAGGGAGAAACTTCGGGAGGGAAAGGCCCTATCCTCTTCTTTCACGGGGTGATGGGGCTCACCGGGGGGAGCTATTCCTCCCAGGTAGTCGGCGGCCAGTCGGGCTGTCTCCTCCGGATCCAGGGAGCCGGTAAAGAAGAGAGCGATCTCCCGGGTATCGTGGAACCACTGTTGGTGGGCCAACTGCACCTCTTCGAGAGTTATCGCCTCCACTTTGGCTATTGTCAGGGGTGCTTTTCGCGGGTCTCCTGCGCTGTAGAGTTCCTGAAATTGCCGCTGGAAAATCCCCTGGGGAGAGGCGTCGCGGCCCCGTAGCGCTTGAAGGTGTTGTTGTTTCACCGTATCCAGTGCCGCCTGGTCAAAACGGGGGCTTGCAAGATTCAGATAGAGGAGCTGAAAAAGAGTTTCCAGGTCTTCCTGCCGGGTGGACCCTGTCATGCGTTCTGCCGTGAGGCCTATGTCGGTGGAAATCCGGACCGACCGTCCTGCCAGGGCCCGCTCCAGGGCCGAGGCCGAGAGCTCTCCAAGACCGCTCTCGCTGGCCACAGCCGGTGCCAGCCGTGCTGCAGTCACGAGAGGATCGGTTATCTTCTGGAATCCCCCGGGACTGTGGGCCGCAAAGAGAATCTCGTCGCTGCGGTAATCACTGGGACGAACAAACAAGCGAATTCCGTTGGAGAGGAGAAACTCCCGGGTTTCAACCTGGGGGTGGTCCCGCCGTTCCAGGATCTTTCCTCCTTCGGCAGGCGTCGTGGAAAGAAGTTCCTGCCGGTCCTCCTTGTCTGGAGGCGTCAGGGGACGGGTTTTCACATCGTCGATGATGTGGAGTAGCTCATCCCGGGAGGGAAGAGGGCTTCCGTCGGGGAGTCGGCCCTGGCCGTCATCGCGGAGGCTCGCCAGCAGGACCAGCTCCGGGCTCTCCAGAAAGCGCGATACCTGGGCTGACACCTCTTCCAGGGTGATCTCCGGCAGAAGGTCGTGGTAGAGCCGGTGTTCATAGTCTATCCCCGGAACCGGTTCCTGCCGGGTCCGGTGGCGTACCAGCTCGTCTGCCAGGGATGCCGATTCCCGAGTATCAGCGTTGATCAGGGCGTTATCGATACCCTGAATCATCCGTGCTCTTGCCCGGTGGAGTTCTCCCTCGCTGAAGCCGAATCTCCGAACTCGCTCAAGTTCTGTTACCAGCACCTCCAGGGCCTCCCGAACTTTTTCGTTTCGTGCAACGGCCTGGGCGACGGCGATTTCCGTATCGTGAAGAAAAGAACTCATTCCCACGCCCCCGCTCGAGAGCGGAGAATCGGGCGACCGGGTTTCCTCGCGCAGACGCTCGTTCATGATAGAGGAAAAGAGATTCAGCACCAGGGCCTGGCGGTAATCGCCCACAGTTCTCTGGGGTGTGTGGGGGGACAGCCCGTAGAGCGAGATTCTGTTCGCGGTGGCCTCGGCATCGGAGGCGATGCTGACACGTCGGCCTTCTCCGGAAGGACCGGGATGCCGAGTTCGTTCCAGGGGCGTGTCGGGCGCAGGAATTGATCCCAGATAGTGACGGGTAAGCTCCTCCAGTTTGTCCAGAGGGAGATCGCCCACGACGATGAGAGCCATGTTATCCGGGCGGTACCAGCGTTCAAAAAAATCTACCAGCCGTTCCCTGGGGGCGGTTCTCACCACCTCCATGTCGCCGATGGGCAGGCGCCGGGCGTAGCGTGATCCCTGAAAAATGACGGGAATGTGCTGGTCCATGATGCGACCCGCCGCACCTCGACCCCGGCGCCATTCTTCCACGATCACTCCCCGTTCACGATCAATCGCATCGTTGTCAAAGGTAAGAGCCGACGCCCACTCTTTCATCACCTGAAATCCCTGCCGGAGCGCATCTTCGTCTTTTCCGGGGAGCTCGAGTTTGTAGACCGTCTCGTCAAAGCTGGTGTAGGCGTTTATGTCGGGACCGAAGCGTCGGCCCAGACTCTCCAGATACGCCACGAGCTCACCCTCAGGGAAAGATTCTGTGCCGTTGAACGCCATGTGCTCCACGAAGTGGGCCAGGCCCCGCTGGTCTTCCTCCTCCAGGACGCTTCCTGCATCCACCACGAGACGCAGTACCACTGTTTCTTCCGGCCAGGAGTGAGATTTGAGAAAGAAATCGAGACCGTTCTCGAGAGTTCCCCGGCGGATGTCCCGGGAGAAGGGAAGTTCTTCCTCCAGAAAGGAGGGGGCTTCCCGAGGGGCGCTGGTATTCAGGCTCTCCCGGGAAGGGATGATCTCCTCCGCAGAAGGCTGCGGTTGAGGCTTTTCCCGTCGCCCTCCTGCGGCAAGGGGCGTAAGGACGATGGCCAGGCCCAGGAAAAGAGCGATCACCAGGGCAGATATTTCCCGGTGAGAGAAAAACCGCCGGACCGAAACCAGGGGCGCTGAAAAGATGCTGTATCGACGCTTCATGAGATGGAAAATACAACCGCCGACGGATTATCGTCCACCGGACCCAGGCATCGGACCCAGGCATCGGACCCAGGCATCGGACCCGATCTGCCGAAAGCATCCAGCTTCGAAGGATACAACGCAGGAGGTACGGCGCGGAAAGTTTGTTGATAAAAGGTTGACCAAAATTGTATGGTATATTATCCTGTAATCATACATGATTATGGAGTCTTTGCTGTGTGGTCGCAAAAAACACGTTACGCCCTGAGAGCCCTGATACATCTCTCGCTTCAGGAAGATCGCAGGGCTTCAGCAGGAGATATTTCCCGGCGTTGTGAAATACCACAGAAATATCTGGAATCGATTCTGGCTGATCTGCGCCGGGGGGGGATGCTGGAAAGTTCCAGGGGGAAATCCGGCGGATACCGGATTGTGAGGGAGCCCTCTACAATCGGTTTTGTGGATGTCCTGAACCTGACAGATCCTGAATTCCTTCGCTGTTCCCATCGTCAACAGGAAGACAGGGCAGGGAGCGAAGAACCCTTTCTGGAGGACTTGCAACGAAGCTTTGTAGAACAGGCGAAAGGGGCATCCCTGGCGGAGGTAGTTTTGAAGTGGCAGGCGCTTCAGAGATCCTCAGACTACTCGATATGATGGTTTTTCGGTTTTGATGATTATTGTATTGATGATCCGGTGAATTCCGGAACTCGTACAGGAAGATATCTCACGGAGGTCAGAGGCATGGGAGAGATAAAGGGTATGGAAAAGATGAAAACTATGACGGTTATCGACACGATCGGGAACACTCCCCTGGTAGAGCTGCGGAAGATGAGTGAGGGCCTCCCGGGAACGGTTCTGGTGAAACTGGAAAACCGGAACCCTCTGGGCTCCGTGAAGGATAGAATTGGCCGTGCCATGATTGAAGCAGCCGAAGAATCGGGGGCCCTGTCCCAGGGGGCCACCATAGTGGAGGCCACCAGCGGGAACACCGGCATCGCCCTGGCCTACGTGGGTGCCGCCAAGGGCTATAAGGTGATTCTCACCATGCCCGAGACGATGAGTCTCGAACGACGTCGTCTGCTGATTGCTCTGGGGGCCAGGCTGGAACTGACCGATGGTTCCCGGGGAATGAAGGGAGCTGTGGAGCGTGCCCGGGAAATCGTGGAGGAAACGCCCGGGGCAGTCATGATGTCGCAATTTTCCAATGCCGCAAACCCGGCCGTGCACGAGAGGACCACGGGTCCGGAAATCTGGCGCGATACCCGGGGGGAAGTGGATGTCTTTGTGGCAGGCGTAGGTACGGGAGGAACCATCACTGGTACGGGGAGGGCTCTGCGGGCACAGAAACCGGAGGTCCAGCTTGTGGCGGTAGAACCCGCAGGATCACCGGTTCTCTCCGGGGGAGATCCGGGTCCCCACATGATCCAGGGAATCGGAGCGGGTTTTATTCCGGAAATTCTCGATACAACCCTGTTGGACAGGATTATCCAGGTGACGGCCGAGGAATCGGGCGAAGCAGCCCGGCGACTTGCCCGCGAAGAGGGAATCTTCTCGGGCATTTCGGCGGGGGCGAATATCCACGCGGCTCTACAGCTGGCTGCGGACCCGGCCTACCAGGGAAAGACCATCGTCACCGTCGTGTGCGATACGGGAGAGCGTTATTTGAGCACCTGGCTTTACGAGGAGACAATTTCATGAAGTACCACTTTGAGACACTGGCCTTACATGCAGGACAGGAAGCGGATCCCGCCGTACCCAGCCGGGGCGTGGCAGTCCATCGTACTACGGCATACAATTTTCGCGACACCGAGCATGCAGCAAACCTTTTCTCTCTGAAGGAGCTGGGCTACATCTACACGCGCCTCCAGAACCCCACCCAAAACGTCCTGGAGGAACGGATTGCGGCCCTGGAGGGAGGGGCTGCGGCTCTGGCCCTGGCCTCAGGAACCAGTGCAATCTATTACTCCATTATTAATATCGCTCGCACGGGCGACGAAATTGTCTCGTCGCGGTACCTCTACGGCGGAACCTACACGATGTTCACCGAGATCCTCCCGCAGTTCGGGATCACCGTCCGTCTCGTGGATCCCCTGAATCTTGAAGAGTTGGAGGCGGCGATCACCCCGAAGACACGGGCTGTCTTTCTGGAGACGATCGGAAACCCTACACTGGTGGTGCCCGATTTTGAGGCGATCGGCGAGATTGCCCATCGTCACGGGGTTCCTCTGATTGTGGATTCAACCTTTACCACGCCCTATCTGCTCAGGCCCCTGGAGCATGGGGCAGATATCGTGGTCCATAGCCTTACCAAATGGATGGGTGGCCACGGCACAGGCATTGGTGGTGTTGTGGTGGACAAGGGGACTTTCGATTGGAAAAACCCCAAGTTTGTGAATCTCGTGGAACCCGACGGCAGCTACCACGGCTTGCGCTACGCCTACGATCTGGGCGACCTCTCGCCCTTGGCCTATATCCTCAGGATGCGCCTTGTTCCCCTGCGGAATCTGGGGGCTGCTATCAGCCCCGATAACGCCTGGATGTTTCTGCAGGGCCTGGAAACGCTTCCTCTTCGCATGGAGCGACACAGCGCCAACGCAGAAAAGGTAGCCCGGTTCCTCGCTGATCACCCCCAGGTCGAGTGGGTCTGGTACCCCGGTCTGGAAGGGACTTCAGGACACGATCATGCCCGACGATACCTCTCTCGAGGTTTCGGGGGAATGGTCACCTTTGGGATATCGGGAGGACGTGCTGCGGGGGAACGGTTCATCGACGGGCTCTCGCTCTTCAGCCATGTAGCAAACGTGGGCGATGCCAAGAGTCTGGCGATCCACCCTGCCGGCACAACCCATAGCCAGCTGAACCAGGAGCAACAGGAGCGCTCCGGGGTGCGGCCGGAGCTGGTGCGTCTTTCCATCGGGATTGAGCACCCCGAGGATATCCTGGCAGATCTGGAACGGGGCTTTGCCGCAGCCCGGGGATGACCTTACGGGATGTCGTTATCTGTCCTGAGGGAGCAATCGCTTCCGACGTGGTGAGGTCCGGTGCGGGTGCGTCCCTGTTTCAGGGCGCATCCGCAGGTTCCCCCGCCACGGAGATGAACTTCTCTTTCTGCAAGGTCTCTTCCCCGTCGAAACGGTAGGCGCAGAGCAATCCCTCCCGGGCGATGCTGTAATCCAGGCACGCCACCAGAGGGGCGAGCGGTTTCGGAGTTCCCCGGAGCCAGTAATGGCCAACAAAAACAGGTTTGTCGCCCCGGTATCCGGGAAGCCGTCTCAGGAAAGAAGTGTCCACAGGGAGGTGCCCCAGTTCCTGATCTGCCGGCGGCATGGCCAGGCCCGCCATGGTAGCAGGTGCCTCCCCGGGAGAGAGCCACCAGCGAACGCGGGTTTTGGTTCGGGCAACTCCCTCCTTGTCACGGTAAAACGCCCCGTCCGGAAGGGGAAATTCCACCCCCTTCAGGAGTATTTCTACGGCCCTGCTCTCGGGGTTTTCGCCGAAGGCGCTCAGAAAAAGGGTTCTGTCGTCCCGGAGGGCCTCGGGATTGCGGCCAATTTCGTCCAGAGCCCGTTCCTCCCAGGCGGCGTGGACCACCCGGAGCCCGGGATCGTCCAGATATAGCGGGAGCTGGCGCAACCACACAAGAGCCTCACGCAGACGCCGTCCTGCCCTGGTCGGTGGAGGATTGTCGTCGAGAACTCCCCTGTTGCCCTCGGGGCTTTCAGGGTCGATGCCGAATTGCTCCAGGGTTGCCCGGTGCTGTCGTCGATGCACGGCCGAGTGTTGCCGGAGCCAGCCGCCTGCACCATCGGAGGTGTGCCAGGCCAGGGCGTTGTATTCATGATTGCCCAGAACAGCCCGGGCAGATCCACCTTCGATCATGGAGCGCACCAGGGTCAGGGTCTCGGGTATAGCCGGGCCTCGGTCCAGAAAGTCTCCCACAAAGAGAGCCTGCCGGATACCACCGGGAAAACGCCAGGTTCCCCCACGGTAGCGATACCCCAGGCGCCGAAGAAGTTCTTCCAGGGGACGAAAGTGGCCATGAATGTCACCAATAATGTCGTACACCCTTGCAATTGCATCGAAGTTGGTTGAAAATTTCAAGGTGGTCGAAAAAAATGAATTCTTAAACAGCATTTTATCTCCGGCCGGCCTGGTGGATGGTCGGGGCTGCCTTGTTGCCGTGAACGATCCCTTTGCCCGTCGTTTCGGAGGAGTTGCCGAAGGCGCCCCCCTGGTGCTGGCTCTCTCGGCAGGAGGGGGCGAACTGTGTGGCTGGCTCCCGTCGGGCGAATGGGCCCAGGACAAGACCGATCTGGAGACAGGCGCGCTTTGCCCTTCCCTGAAGGTTCGGTTCATGGCCCTGGAAGGGGGAGAGTGTCTCTTTCTTTGTTCCGGTCAG
Source organism: Alkalispirochaeta americana (assembly GCF_900156105.1). Lineage (NCBI taxonomy): Bacteria > Pseudomonadati > Spirochaetota > Spirochaetia > Spirochaetales > Spirochaetaceae > Alkalispirochaeta > Alkalispirochaeta americana. The sequence goes on along the minus strand of NZ_FTMS01000013.1, from coordinate 91,120 downwards.
GCCGAGGACAGGGCGGAGCAGCAGAAATTGTCGGGTTGCTCCTCCCGGATCGTCCCGGCCTTCCTGCGGAGCACCGATCATGCCACCTTTGTGGTGGACGAGAGGGGATCGATCCTGGCATGGAACGATCTTGCCCGGGATTATGCCCTCTCGGGCGAGCGGTTGTGCGGGGGCAGGACTATCGACCAGGAGCTCCGGGTCAGCCAATACGGCCGTCCCGTGGATACGGTCGGCCTTGTGAGGGAAACCTTGCGGAACGGCGAGGATTCCCGCTTTGGGGCGGGAATATCGCTACTCACCGTTCGGGGTGCCTCGGTGCAGGTGGAGCTTCAGGTCTATCCCTTTCCCCGGTCCCCCCTTCCGCTGACGGAAACGAAGGAAGGCCAGTTCAGGGATGAGACATGCCTGGCAGAGGAGTTCCAGGGAGCGGTTATCGCGGTGGTCAATACCGAGGAACGGGTGAGAATTCGCCAGGATCTTGCACACGTCCAGCACGCCCAGAACATTCTGCGCGCTACCAGGGGCCTCGCCCACGATCTGACCAACGCCTGCACATCTCTTTTTGGTCATCTGGAGATAATCCGCTGGAATACCGACGAAGACGTGACAGCCCTGACGGCGGCTGTCAGAAAGGTCCAGCGTCTGGCCCACCGTTTCGGGGCATTCTCTGCCGATTCGGCGTCACGGACGCTCTCCAGCCTTTCCGAAGGCGACCCCGAGGTGGCCGATCAGGTTGAAGAGACACTTTTGAATGTTGTCGATCTCGCCTTGAGCGGGACCTCCATTCGCGCGACCTTCGACATTCAAGGCCCTCTGGAGCCTCTGGTGCTCCCCCCGGATCTCCTGGGGCAGGCCCTGTTCAACGTGATAACCAATGCTGTGGAGGCAATGCCCGAGGGTGGCGTCCTCCACGTGAAGGCTGGTGTCTCGCGGGAGGACCATTATGTGGCCATTACTGTCCGGGACGAGGGCCACGGCATGGACTCCCGAACGGCCCGGGACGCACTTCAGCTCTATTTTTCCACCAAAGAGGGAGGGACAGGAATGGGCCTGCCCGTGGCGGTTTCCCTGGTGGAAGCCTGCGGAGGCCGGTTTTCTCTCTCGGCTGAACCCGGTTTTGGAACGACCGTCACTCTGAAGATTCCCCTGAAGGGGGAAGATCTGATCCTCGAACCAGAACGATCGGGGACGCACCGGCAGCGGGAAGATCGGCGAAGTCTGGCGAGGCTCTCGGTGCTCCTGGTGGAGGATGATCTCCTGGTGCGGCGTTCCGTCGAACGGAGCCTGCGAGTTCTTGGGTGTTCTGTAACGTCCGTAGAAAACGGAGAGCGGGCCCTTTCTCTCCTTCAGGATCAAATGCGGGAGCACGAAGGAGCGACCTTCGATCTACTCATGACCGATCTGTCCATGCCGGGACGAATCAATGGTATCGAGCTTCTGCGTCGGCTGCGTGAGTTTTATCCGGCCCTGCCGGCCCTTCTGAGTTCCGGAGTGCTCCACGACTATCATGGATCGTCCTACCATGAAGCGGGGTTTCAGGCGGTGCTTCGCAAGCCCTTCGGCCTGGACCAGCTGCGTGAGGCGGTGCAGGAGGCGATCTCGACCCCTCTGGATCCTCCGGCAGCGATGGCTTGACTCGTTCCCGGGAGCCCCCGGGGGATCTCCTGGTGCAAAAAAGATGGCCCGGACCCCGGTAAAGCTTCGGAAAAGCGTTGTCAACCTTGAAAACAGACCCTATAGTACGGGGCTATTATGGCACGAATAATTGGAATAACGGGCGGATCCGGGTCCGGCAAGACAACGATCGTACGGAAGATTTCCGAGATCGTGGGGGACTTTACCTTCATTCCGCAGGATAATTATTACCGTTCTGCCGAATACGTGAGTAACACCAACATAACAGCCTTCAATTTTGACCATCCGTCGGCCTTTGACACGGATCTGCTGGTGGAGCAACTCGGGCTGCTGCGCAAGGGCCAGGAGATCGCCATGCCGCAGTACGATTTTGTCCGGCATCGCCGCAAGGAAGAAACGGTCCGGGTCCAGCCGGGCAAGCTGGTCATTCTTGAGGGGATCATGCTCTTTTTTGAGCCCCGTATACGGGAACTGATAGATCTGAAGATTTTTGTGGATACCCCCGACGATATTCGCTTCATTCGGCGTCTTACCCGGGATATTGAGGAGCGGGGCCGCACGGTCTCATCGGTTATCGATCAATATCTGGACACGGTTCGCCCGGGTCATTACGAGTTCATCGAACCCAGCAAGGTCTACGCTGACCTGATCGTGCCTGAAGGTGGAGAGAACCGGAAGGCTCTGGAGGTTCTTGTTTCCTTCATGCAGGGGATTCTGGCGTAATAGGGGGTAACGAAGGTCTGGGCAGGTGGCAGGAAAAGGGCCTGATCAGACCGGGCTTTCTTTCATGATCAGGGCGGCCACAAAGTAGGCCAGGAAGCCGCTGCCGCTGAGCAGAATCAGAAAGATCAGGATCAGGCGCACCAGAGTTGAGTCAATGCCGAAGTATTCGGCGATCCCTCCGCAGACGCCCAGGAGCTTTCGGTCCCGGCGGCTCCGGTAGAGCTTTTTCCCTTCAGGAATTCGGTAGTCGGACATGACTGCCCATTCTACTGGCACGGCCGGGTCTGCGCAATACGGTCGCTCCTCTTCCAAGCCGCCTCTTTTTGCTGGTCCATTGTCTGGTATGTCTGGTATGTCTGGTAAATTGACCTCCTCTCGGAAGATACGGTATCGTGTCTCCCATGGGCCAACGAAAAACAACCCCTGAAAACCGGGAGCGCATCCTCAGAGTGGCTGCTCAGTTGATCCGGGAAAAGGGGATCGAGCACACCACCCTGGCGCACATCGCCGAGGCGGCTAATATCAGCAAGGGAACGCTTTATTATTATTACGCCACCAAGGGTGATTTGATATTCGATATAGCCGATCGGCATATGAACAATATGACCAGTCGAGTCTTCCGCCGGCTTGAATCCAGTGGTTCCGGCCAGTCTCCACGGACAGTTTTCCGGTTGGTCCTGGACACAGTCATGCATTCCCGAAGTCGTGGTCACACCCACGTCTACCTCCTCCAGGAAGCGCTCACCCAGAATCCTTCCCTGAAAGCGCGCTTTGTCGAGGAGTACCATCGCTGGCGCGGGATCATAGAGGAGGGGCTGACCCGGATTTATGGAGATCAGCGGGAGTATACCGTCATGGCGCAGGTTCTCCTGACAACTCTGGACGGCCTGGTGCTCCAGCGGCTGGTGGGAAGCGATACTGTTCCCATCGATGATATTGCCGCTTTTTTTGAGCAGGCAGGCGCTTTGTATCAGGGGCTTCCCCGCGATGAATCTGATTCTCTTTCCTGACCAGCAGCAAATCTATCACCTGGTCCGCGGAGACCACCGGTACGGACACATCCGGAAAATTCTTCGGGCACGTCCCGGCGATACCCTGCGGGTGGGGGTTGTAAACGGCCCTGTCGGAGAAGCTCTCCTGGTTTCGCTGGATGAAGAGGGGCTCTGCCTTTCGGTGAATTGGGAGGGTGTGTCGGGAGTCCCGCTTCTCCGATCTCCCGACCCGGTGGTTTTGCTTTTGGGGCACCCCCGGCCGCCTGTATTGAAGCGGTTGCTCCGGGATTTGACCACCCTGGGGGTGGGAGAAATCCGCGTTTTCTCAAGCGCTCTCAGCGAAACCTCCTATCAGACCAGTTCCCTCTGGAAAAACCCCGAAGAACATCTTGTGGAGGGGCTTTCCCAGGGTGAACAAACCGCCTTGCCGAAACTTTCCCGGTTTCCTTCTCTGGAGGATGCCCTGAGTCAGGACAATCGCTCGCCCGTCCGGGGAGAGGGGCGGTTTTTCGGCACCCTGAACCCTGCCGGAGCGATTTCTCCCCAAGAGTTTCTGGCCCGGTCGGAGGATGTGAGGGATCTGCGTTTCTGTGTGGGGCCGGAGCGGGGTTTGTTACCCCGGGAGGAGGCCCTCCTGAGGGATCAGGGGTATCGCCCCATGACGCTGGGTCCGCGAAAATTACGGACCGAGACGGCGGCGGTTCTTCTGGCGGGGCTTGCTGGCGCAGCGACGGCCGGACTTTAGGGGGGTGTTCCCCTGGTGGGGTAACCTATGCGTGGTGCGATTGCGACAGTTATGCTACCATAAAAGCAGATGAGATCGTGGCGTTTGAGTGGTAATTGACCGGCGCTGTGCCGGAGGAGGAAAACGGGGTGAGGATTCTCGCGGTAGATGATTCTGTCTCGATGCGTCAGACGCTGGCGATGGTACTCTCCGGCGAGAATCATGATGTTCATGTGGCCGCCGACGGGGTTGCTGCCTTGAACATGATGGATTGCGCCTTCGATCTGGTGATAACCGATATCAATATGGCTGGTATGGACGGATTGGAGCTGGTCCGCAGGATCCGGGCTGGCGATGTCTGCCCGTATGTTCCGATCATCATTCTTACCACCGAGAGCGGGGCAGAAAAGAAACGAGAGGGTATGCGTGCCGGTGCCACGGCCTGGATCACAAAGCCCTTCAGCAAAGATCTGCTTCTGGGAACTATGGCGAAAGTGGTCCATCGTGAAGGGCTATGAGGAGACAGATGGTGTCCTCGCTGGACCTGCCGGCGGCAACGGCGTACACTCCCGGCCATGATGCATTCTGACCCGATATCTGTAGCAGAGGCTCGTGTGGTGCACCTGACGGGGATCAAGGGAACCGGCGTGGCTGCACTTGCCGAAGTTCTTGTCAGTGGGGGGGCCTCTGTTTCTGGCAGCGACGGTCCCGATACGTTCTATACCGATGAGCTTCTGAAGAAGATCGGGGTGACTCCCCGGGTGGGTTTTTCTCCAGATCATGTTCCTCCCGATGCGGAGGTGCTGGTCTATTCGGCGGCCTATGGCCCTGAAAATCCCGAGCGCCAGGAGGCCCGGCGCCGGGGAATCTCCCAGTTCAGCTACGCCGAGGCTCTGGGGGCTCTCTCGCAGGGACGTCTGAGCCTTGGGGTCGGCGGGGTCCACGGCAAAACCTCCACCACGGCGATGCTGGGGGCCATGGTAGCCCGCACGGATCTTCCCGCCACCGTTGTGGTAGGGAGCGCTGTGCCATCCTTTGGCGGGTCTGCAACGCTGCTTCAAGGCCGGGACCTCCTGATCGCCGAAACCTGCGAGTATCGTCGCCATTTTCTCTCGTTCGCTCCCGATGTGGCGATTGTGACCAGTGTGGAGGCTGATCACCAGGATTATTTTCCCCTTCTGGAAGATATGATCGAAGCTTTTGTGGAATACACCCTGAGGATTTCGTCAGGAGGAACCCTGGTCTACTGTGCCGACGATGCCGGAGCCTGCGAGGTGGCCCGCCGGGCATCGATCCAGCGGGGTGATCTGACGCTTCTTCCCTACGGGTTCTCTGCCGAGGGAGCGTGGCGCTGCACCGTGCAGAATCAGGGCCAGGGAGTTCAGCGGTTCATCCTTGGTGATGGAGAACCGGAGAAATCTTCCCCGGGAGGGCAGCTCGACGATGCTCATGACGCGAGGAACCAGGAGAGTGACCTCTTGAGGCTCTTCAGGAATCAACCCTGGGAGTTGCCGCTTCCGGGAGTGCATATGGTGGCGAATGCAACGGGGGCTATCTGTGCTCTCCGGGAACTGTTGCGGCTGCGGCAGGTTTCTTCCGGGGATCTTGCCCGAATGATTCCTTCCTGGCGGGCAGGGCTGGCCGATTTTCGGGGAACCCGGCGCCGCAGCGAGGTGGTGGCTCGCCTGGGGGGAGTGACGATCATCGATGATTACGCTCATCATCCCACGGCGATAGAAGCCACCCTGGAAGGGCTTCGGGCCTTTTATCCCTTGTCACGGCTGGTGGTGGTCTTTATGTCCCACACCTACTCTCGCACTGCGGCATTGCTGGACAGGTTTGCAAGGGCCTTCTCCGGGGCCCATCAGGTTATTCTGAACGATATCTATGCCTCGGCTCGCGAGGAAAACGAAACGGGAATCACCGGAGAACGGCTTTTTCAGGAAGTTTCCCGATGCCATCCCCAGGTGATCTATGAGCCCGATTTCGAAAAGGTTGCCCGGTACCTGCTGAAGACGTTGTGTCCAGGGGATGTGCTGGTTACCATGGGAGCCGGTGATAATTTCCGCATTGGAAGGCGGGTAGAAGAATTGCTCCGGGAGCGCGGGGATTCGGAGACGGAAAGACCATGAGGAGATAACTCTATGAAGAGCATGACAGGCTACGCAACGGTGGAACGTCACAGCCGGGAACGGTCCTGTTCGGTGGAGGTTCGGAGCGTAAATAATCGCTACCTTGAAGTATACACTTCCCTTCCTGCCTACCTCTCCTTTCTGGAACCAAATATAAAGGCCCTGGTAAGTAGCGTTGCGGCCCGGGGCAAGGTGGAGGTGGCGGTGCGTCTCCAGGAGCATGATCAGAAGCTTCAGGTCCGTGTCGATCCCCGCGCCGTTGAGGCGGCCCGTTCTGCCCTGGAAGAAATCCGGAACAGGGCGGGGCTTTCTCGGGAGCCTTCATACGCTGACATCCTTGCTTTTGAGGGCGTTGTCCATACCGAGCGTTCCTTTGACCAGGATGATGCGGCCCGGGAGGTTGTATCTGTCCTTGAGGAGACGCTGGATCGATGGAACGAGACCCGTCGCAGTGAGGGATCTGCCACAGCAACAGATATGGCCAGGCACCTGGAGCGGGTATCGCGGTGCGCTGAAATTTTTGAACGCCATGCCGGTGAGGTGGAACAGGTGATCTTTCAAACCGTGCGTGACAAGTTTCGTGACGTTCTGGGTGACGAGGCAGAGGAGCAGCGGATCTATGCCGAGACGGCAGCTCTGATCCTTCGTCACTCCACAAGCGAGGAAATTTCCCGTCTTCACAGCCACATCAGGACCTTCCGGGAGCTCCTGGATGGGAACGGGCCCCAAGGTAAACGTCTGGACTTTATCTGTCAGGAGATGAACCGCGAAATTAACACCACGGGAAGCAAGACAATCCTCTCGGTGGTTCAGACCGCTGTGGTGGAAGCAAAGGACGCCGTGGAGGCTTTGAGAGAGCAGATCCGTAATGTTGAATAATTCCGTAATCTTGAACAATTCCGGAATATTGAATACTGAGGAGAGATGATGAGGAGAGAAAAATGAAACCACTTCGAATCGCCATATCGGGAAAAAGCGGATGCGGAAATACCACCGTGAGCCGTCTCCTGGCGGAGACGCTTCAGGTCGAACTTGTCAATTACACCTTCCACACCATGGCCGAGGAAGAGGGGGTTTCCTTCGAGGAGATGTGTCGCCGGGCCGAGTCGGATGAGTCCTGGGACAGACTGCTGGATCAGCGTCAGGTGGAGCGGGCTCAGGCCCAAAGTTGCGTTCTCGCTTCGCGCCTGGCCATATGGCTCCTGCAGGAGGCTGACCTCAAGGTCTATCTCTGGGCCAGCCCGGAGGTTCGATCCGCCCGAATTCACCAGCGGGAGGGGGGCGATCTTGAGGCGGTTCAGGCTGCAACCCGGGAACGGGATCGGCGTGACCACGCCCGATACGTGAGACTCTACAACATCGATATTGACTCCTGGGATTTTGCCGATCTTGTGGTGGACACGGAACAATACAAGCCGGAGGAGATTCTTCCGCTCATCATGGAGGCCCTGGAGCATAAACGTTCATGCGAATAGTGCAGGATTTTGTCACCCTGAAACCTCGTCCCCGGGGGTTCCATATAATCACCCATGAGGTGGAGAGGGGAATCTCCGGGCTCTCTCCGGTTCGCCAGGGGCTTGCCCAGGTGATGATCCTTCATACCAGCGCCGGGCTGACCCTGAACGAAAATGCCGATCCCGATGTGCGATACGATTTCTCTGGCATTTTTGATCGGCTGGTGCCGGAAGGCCATCCTTCCTATATCCATACTCTGGAAGGCTCTGATGATATGCCGGCCCACGCCAAATCTTCTTTGGTTGGGTCCAGTGTGACGATTCCCGTGCGGGAAGGGGCCTTTGTCCTGGGTACGTGGCAGGGAATATATCTCTGCGAATTTCGTGATCACGGAGGACCGCGCCGCCTGGTGGTGACTGTGCTGGGGGAATAGCCTCAAAATCTGTCAATGTAAACGTTGTTCCCGCCGATGATTGATACTACCCTTGAAGTAGATCCTCCGGTATCCGGGGTAGCGTCTGGAGCGGTATCTGAAGTGGCGGGTAGATAATAGCGATGAAAGTAGTTCAGAAAGTTCTTGTCAGCTTGCTCCTCGCCACGGTTCTCTTCACCGGCTTTGCTATAGCTGCCTATTCTGGCCTCTTTGATCTTCTGGACGCGAGGTTTTACAATCAGCGGGTGCGGGATAACGCAATCCTGCTTCTGGAAGAAGCCCGTTCTGTGGCTCAAGAGTATCAGCGGGAGTTGCGTGATGCCGCGTCGTCCTTTGCTGCGCTTCCAACGGTGCAAAATGTCTTCCGTGTGAACCAGAGCCGGGAGGATATCGAAGCACGGGCAGAAGCGGTAGATCTTCTCTTTGACAGATACCCCGAATTTGACTATCTCAGGATTATCGATAACGAGCGAGGCGACCTCTGGTTCAGCACTCTTCAGGAGGATCTGCGAGCCCGAAGCGATGCCCGTCTGGAGTATCGGGCTTCGGAAGAACTGGAGCCTCCTTTGGGAGTGCCTGATCCCGGTGAGGAACGTTCGGGAATCGAATGGATTTCGGACCCTCCTGCCCTGCGGGCTCTCGTGCCTGTAATGGATTCCTTCCGGGCGCCGAGAGGCCTCTTGATAGCCTGGGCAAGCACGACGGGACTCTACGGGCGCCTCCAGGCCGAAGGGATAATTCCTCCCTCTGCTCGAGTCCGACTTTCCCCGGCAGGGAACCTTGTGGTGAATGCCCGGCGGCATTTCAACCAGGACGATCTGGCCGCGCTCGATCGAGCTCTTGAAGACGATGAGGTCTTTCCCGTACTTCGAAGCCATTTGGGAGAAAGCTATGCCCTGGAACGGCTGGAGGCCGATCGCTCCCTTCCGTCTCTGGTGCTTCTCCTGAACGAAAGCGATCTGTCCATGGATCGTCCGTTACAACTGATTCTTCTGGGAGCAGTCTTCATGGCGGCGTTCCTGGGGTGCTATCTGATTCTGAACATACGACAGGATCCCAGTGTGGTTGTGGCGGAGCGTTTTCGGCGTTTTCAGCAAGCCGTTGTCCGGGATTATTTGCGGGAGGGAAGGGTCGTTAATCCCGAGATGTGGAAACGGGAACTGGATAGCCGGCGCCAGCGGATAGAGGCCGAATTGCGTCGGGGTATCGGGAAGTTAAAGGAAGAGGAGCGGGTCCGGGTCGAACAGGATTTTGAGCGGAATTGGGACGAACTGTACCAGCTCATGGGGCCCCGGTCTGGCGGTGGTGGTGGGGCTGTTCAGATCGAACAGCTTAGTTTGAAGCAGATTGAAGAAATTATTGAGAGAACTCTTGCCCGTCACAGGTTTGCTCCCTCAGCAAGCGGGGGAGGGGAGGCCTCTGAGGGTAGTGTGCCTGCCAGAAAATCCGCCGGAAAGGTCAGAAAAGAGGAGGCCCCGGAAGCCGAAGCGGTGGACGAACTCGAGCCGGAGGACGAGCTTGAACCTCTGGAAGAGCTGGATTCCGAGGATGAGCTTGAACCTGTGGAAGAGATGGATGCCGAGGACGAGCTTGAATCCCTGGAAGAGCTGGATTCCGAGGATGAGGTTGAATCCCTGGAAGAGCTGGACGCCGAGGACGAGGTTGAATCCCTGGAAGAGCTGGACGCCGAGGATGAGGTTGAATCCCTGGAAGAGCTGGACGCCGAGGACGAGCTCGAACCTCTGGAAGAGCTGGACACCGAGGATGAGCTTGAACCCCTGGAAGAGCTGGACACCGAGGACGAGCTTGAACCCCTGGAAGAGCTGGATTCCGAAGGAGAGCTCGAATCTCTGGAAGATCTGGATGCCGAGGATGAGGTTGAACCTCTGGAGGCCCCGGAAGCCGAAGCGGTGGACGAACTCGAGCCGGAGGACGAGCTTGAATCCCTGGAAGAGCTGGATTCCGAAGGTGAGCTCGAACCCCTGGAAGAGCTGGATTCCGAAGGAGAGCTCGAATCTCTGGAAGATCTGGATGCCGAGGATGAGGTTGAACCTCTGGAGGCCCCGGAAGCCGAAGCGGTGGACGAACTCGAGCCGGAGGACGAGCTTGAATCCCTGGAAGAGCTGGATTCCGAAGGTGAGCTCGAACCCCTGGAAGAGCTGGATTCCGAAGGAGAGCTCGAATCTCTGGAAGATCTGGATGCCGAGGATGAGGTTGAACCTCTGGAGGCCCCGGAAGCCGAAGCGGTGGACGAACTCGAGCCGGAGGACGAGCTTGAATCCCTGGAAGAGCTGGATTCCGAAGGTGAGCTTGAATCCCTGGAAGAGCTGGATGCCGAGGACGAGCTTGAACCCCTGGAAGAGCTGGATGCCGAGGACGAGCTCGAACCCCTGGAAGAGCTGGACACCGAGGACGAGCTCGAACCCCTGGAAGAGCTGGACACCGAGGATGAGCTTGAACCCCTGGAAGAGCTGGATACCGAGGATGAGCTTGAACCCCTGGAAGAGCTGGACACCGAGGATGAGCTTGAACCCCTGGAAGAGCTGGATTCCGAAGGTGAGCTTGAGTCCCTGGAAGAGCTGGATACCGAGGACGAGCTTGAACCCCTGGAAGAGCTGGACATCGAGGACGAGCTTGAACCCCTGGAAGAGCTGGATTCCGAAGGTGAGCCTGAATCCCTGGAAGAGCTGGACACCGAGGATGAGCTTGAACCCCTGGAAGATCTGAATGCCGAGGATGAGCTGGAACCCCTGGAAGAGCTTGACACCGAGGAGGCAGTCCCCGGGGAGGCCCCGGAAGCCGAAACGATAGACGAACTCGAGCCGGAAGACGAGCTTGAACCCCCGAAAAAAACCAAAGCACCTCTCGCCGCAGTAATCCATGAAGGTCTGACAGAACAGGGTAGCCCAATCCAGGAGTATTGGGAAAATCCCGGCCAGGGACCGCAGGGTGAGCCTCCGCAGGAGCTTTTTCCGATCCTGAAAACGGTCCTTGAGGAATCATCCGGGGAGGAATTTCGGGAAGAAGAGCGGGAAGAAGAGACATATACCACAGGGTTCCCCGCACCGCAGGAGTCTCTTGAAACGGATGAAGACCTGCCGGAAATCCTGCCTGCCGGTGATGAAGGTCCCGAGGAACCCCTCGAGGTCGATGACCTCGAAGAGCTGGGAGAAGTTCAGGAAATTGATGTCATCGAAGATGATGAGGAAGTTCTGGAGGCCGAGGAATTAAGCCCTTCGGGCAGCCCCTTTCTGGGATTCAACTTCTCTTTTTCAGGCCGTGCAGCCCCGGCAACAACCGTTTTTCCCGAGAGCGAAGGACGGTTCGGGAAGAACACGAGTGAAGCCGATGAAGCTGAATCCGGTGGAGCCCGAATCCGGGGGGCCGCTAATACTCTCACGCACCAGGCTGTCGAACTGGAGGAGTTTGTAAATCTCAATACCTCCTGGGTTCAGGTGATTGGCGAACGCGATGGTCTGGTTCACATCCAGTCAGAAGCGTACCATGGCGAAGGAGCATCCTCCCGGGAAGATCGCCTGCTCCACAAGCTGGTAGATCAAATTGTGAATCACCGCCATGTCGAGACTATCGATGCTCTGTTTGGAAACGCCTTCGGAGATCTCAGTTTTGAAGACATCCTGGAGGATTCCGATTCAGGAGTGGACCATGCCGCTCGAAGAGGTGATATTCCGGATGCGCCTCTCCGACTGGGGGCGAATGGGTTTGAGTTCAGCGCTTCTCTCGAGGAAGGGGATGCCGAGGTTCGTCAGGTCTATCGGCAACTGGTCAAGCTTACACGGATCTGGAACGCCCGGGCTGCCACGGTTCTGGAAGCGGGAGACGACAACTCAATTACAAGCAGCTTCTCCCTTGGCCTCCCTGAAGACTGGAGTGACGACTTTCGTCTGGAACCAGAGTGCGATCTGGCGCAGTGTATCTTTCCGCACCGGAGAGTTCTCCTCCTGAAGCAGAATCTGCGGGAGTATCGGGATTTTTCAGGGGTTTCCTTCGGGGAGCACTTTCCCCCGGTCCACAGTTGGCTATTGCTTCCCCTGCAATCCCGCGAGCGTCAGCGATACCTCATGGTGGGGTTTTTGCAGAAACACAACACCCTGAAAGACCTTTGTCGGGAGACAGAGATCTTTCCCGGGGCTGTTCCTGTCTAAGCGCCCTTTCTTGCCAGCTCCGGGACGGCCTGGTAGACTTGCAGTGCCTCTTGGAGAAGCTTCTGGCTCCGCGTGTAGAGGTCTTCCTGTTGTTCCCAGAGAGTGATGAAGTAGGCCAGGAGGTCGTCCGTGCAGGGAGGCAGCGGGACTCGGGAGAAGGCTTTCTTTGAGATGAGTTTTATGCTGCTTCCGTGGGAGAGCTCTTGCAAAATCCTGGCTCCAAAGTCGCTTTTCATGAGTCCGTAGTAGGCGCGGCCCTTGTCTTTCTGGTTCTCCCGGAAACGCACCACAAACATATTGGTGGCAGGTATCCAGTTATCAGGACACTTCTCGGGCACGATAGTAATCTGTCCGATTGTTCCTACGGCAGTAATCAGCACATCATAGGGCTTTACGGTATACTGCCGGGCGCGTTCTGCCCCGGTGGGCAAGGACACGGTCCGTGCCGGTTCGGGCAGGTAGCCTGCAGGAGGAAAATCCATGATCGATATTACGTGAAAGATATGACTCCCCTGGGTTGATTCCGACTTGAAAAGAGGTGCTCGCAATACCTGGGCATGATGCGAGAGGGGGGACCAGGCCGATTCATCAGATAATTGGGTGTGTGTAGAAATTTCCATCGCACTTACATGATAACGTTTGAATTAATTTATTGTCAATATATACTTTGGAGTTTTATTTATGGAGAAAATTGTTATTTATACCGACGGAGGATGTCACGGGAATCCCGGGCCTGGTGGGTGGGCCTACTACATGACAATCGACGGGGGCGAGGTGGTCTCCTTCGATTCCGGGTATGATCCGGCTACGACAAATAACCGCATGGAGCTGACGGCGGTCATACAGGGGCTTGAAGATTACAAAACCCGTGGAGAGTTCCAGAGCTGTCTCGTGCGTACTGACAGCCAGTATGTACGCCAGGGCATCACCGACTGGATTCATCGGTGGCGCAGGAACGGCTGGCGCACGGCTGCAAAGCAACCTGTGAAGAATGTCGATCTCTGGCAAAAGCTGGATGCCCTGAACGGGGAGGTCTCCCCCCAATGGGAGTGGGTCAAGGGGCACGCCGGCGACCACTACAACGAATCCTGTGACGAGCTCGTCCAGAAAGCTATCCTTGGCAAGGGACAAGCGTGAGCGTTCCCTGAACCGTCTTGACCCGTGGAGGGCTGCCGCTGGTCCATACTGGCAGGACTTCTGGAGGGTTCATGGTGTACGGTTTTTCTCCCTACGGTGCCCGTGGGGAGGTTGTTCGTGTTGAGGTCGATGTTCGCCGGGGTCTGCCTGGCATGGATATTGTGGGGCTTCCCTCCAACGAGGTGAGAGAGTCCCGCGAGCGGGTGCGAATTGCCCTGCGCAACAGCGGATTCATCTATCCCGGAGATCGCATACTGGTGAGCCTTTCTCCGGCGGAAATCCCCAAAACAGGGGCGGGTTTTGATCTTCCTATTGCGCTGGCTCTTCTTGCCGAGACGGGACAGGTCACCCTGCCCGGAGACGTTCTCGCAGCAGGAGAAATATCTCTCCAAGGCAGGTGCATTGCCGTGCGGGGCACCCTCTCGGCGGTTCTTGCCGCCGGGGATCGTCAAATAGGGTCAGTGGTGGTTCCCTCGGCAGCGGTGGGTGGTCTTGAAGGACTCGGCCGCGTGGCAGGGGATCTCTTTGCAGTTGATTCTCTGCAGGAGCTCTTGTCGGAGGGGCTCCGCCGGGTCGATCCCCCGGTGACCCGGAGGGAAGATCAGGCGCCCCGGATGACCATGGACGATATCAACGGCCAGCCTCTATTGAAACGCGCGGCTGCCATTGGTGCGGCGGGTTTTCACAACCTGCTCTTTTTTGGCCCTCCGGGAAGCGCAAAGACCATGACCGCCAGGAGAATCCCCTCATTGTTGCCGCCCCTATCCCCGTTGGCATCGGTGGAGGTGGCGCGGATCTATTCCATGCGGGGTCTTGAGAGCGAACGGTCCTTTGAAGATCCTCCCTTGAGAATGCCGCACCACGGAGCCTCTCTGGAGGGGCTGCTGGGAGGCGGCCGATCCTGCCTTCCTGGTGAAGCAAGCCTGGCGCATCGGGGAGTCCTTGTCCTCGACGAAGCCACAGAGTTTCGGCCCCAGGTGCTCCAGGCGCTCCGTGAACCCGTGGAAGGTCGATCGGTTACCATAAGCCGTGCTGGCCGAATCGAGGTGTTTCCTGCAGCGTTTCAGCTTGTTATGACCAGCAATCTTTGTCCTTGCGGTCAGCTGGGACGCAATCAGGGGCGATGCATGTGCAGCCTTCAGGAAATATCCCGCTACTGGCGCCGTATCGGTTCTGCCCTGTTGGACCGGGTTGATCTGCGGGTGAAAACCGATTACGAGGGATCCTCCCTGAACGCTCCGGCACAGGACGAACTGAAACTGAGAGTTCACGCCGCGATTGAACGCCAGAAGCTGCGCTTTTCCCGGGATCGCCGACATTCTGTCATGGGAGATCCCAGAAACGGGCTGATTTCTCCCGAAGGGGCCGGCGACGCATTCCCTCTCTCCTCGCCACTTCGATCCCTCCTTCAGGAATCGATGCGGCGGCTGGAACTCTCCGATCGGGCTGCTGCATCGGTCCGTGCCGTGGCCCGGACCATTGCCGACCTGGAGGATCGCCCCTCGGTGACTGCCGGGGATCTCCGGGAGGCTCTTTCCTTCCGGGCCTCCGGCGCCGACCGGTTGCTTGGCAGGGAGCCGGTCTAGTTCGTATATTTCTCCTCGTTATGAACGGAAGAAAGAGGTTTCTCTATCCGGTGCTGCTTCTGGCGGCC
This sequence comes from Alkalispirochaeta americana, assembly GCF_900156105.1. Taxonomy (NCBI): domain Bacteria; kingdom Pseudomonadati; phylum Spirochaetota; class Spirochaetia; order Spirochaetales; family Spirochaetaceae; genus Alkalispirochaeta; species Alkalispirochaeta americana. The sequence goes on along the minus strand of NZ_FTMS01000013.1, from coordinate 76,069 downwards.
CTCTATGGCGGATGGCTTCTCGGGAGCAGTGGAGCTGGAGGAACTCTCCGGGAAAAGCCGGTGTCTCCGTCCTTGGGAGAGTCCTCCTTCGAGGAGCCCCGGCGTAGAGAATTGCCCCCCCTGGAGGTCTCCCAGGAGGAGCACGACGCGATCACCGTCTACGAGTCGCGAAACGAATCGGTGGTGAACGTCAACACCGAGACGGTGGTGTATAACTGGTTTCTCGAAGCCGTTCCCCAGGAGGGTTCGAGCGGGTCCGGATCGATCATAGATTCCAGAGGATTTGTTCTTACCAACGATCATGTCGTTGAAGGAGCTTCCAGGGTTTTTGTCACGATGGCCGACGGTTCCCGCCTGGAGGGAGAAGTGACGGGGCGAGACCCGGAGAACGATCTGGCGGTGATCCGTTTTGATCCCGAAGGAAGAGAGTTGGAGCCCATACCCCTTGGAGACTCCTCGTCGCTTCGGATCGGACAGACCGTGTTGGCCATAGGGAACCCCTTCGGGCTTGACCGTACACTCACCGCCGGTGTAGTCAGTGGTCTGGGGCGACCCCTGCGCGCCCGGAATAACCTGGTGATTCGCGATATGATTCAGACCGACGCGTCCATTAATCCCGGCAACTCCGGAGGGCCTCTCCTGAACCGGCAGGGTGAGATGGTGGGGGTGAATACGGCGATTTTTTCGCCTAGCGGCGGATCTGTCGGGATCGGTTTTGCCGTTCCTGTTTCCACAGTGCGTCGGGTGGTCCCCGATCTGATCGCCCACGGTCAGGTGCGGCGCGGCTGGATCGATATCGAGCCCCGACAGCTCTTTCCCCAGCTCGTTCAGTATGCGGGGTTGCCTGTGAACCAGGGGGTGCTGATTCACGGGATTGTTCCCGGGGGGAACGCCCAGGAGGCGGGGCTTCAGGGCGGATCCCGTAACCGGGGCGTTCGCTACGGCCGAACAGTCATCTATCTGGGGGGGGATATTATCGTCGGAATCGATGAGATCCCCGTGACAACCCTGGCGAACCTCTACGAGGCCTTGGAGGATAAGCGCCCCGGTGATACTGTACAGGTCCGGTACTACCGGGGCAGAGAGGTCCACGAGACAACGGTCGTCTTGAGCGAGCGGCCCCGGCAATACTCCTGGGATTGACCCTCCCCGGGCGGGTCTTCGGGCACGGGCGAGAGGCCTGGTCTCGGGGTTGGTGATGTCACACACGGGTAAAAGGATTTTAGAGGGAATGGGAAAGTTCAAGGTTGAAGCACCCTACGGTCCTGCGGGAGATCAGGCAGCGGCTATCGAGGCCCTCGCCCGGGGCGTGCTCCAGGGGGATTCCTTTCAGACACTTCAGGGAGTCACGGGGTCAGGAAAGACCTTCTCCATGGCAAAGATTATCGAAGAGGTTCAGTTGCCCACCCTGGTTGTTTCTCACAACAAGACCCTGGCAGCGCAACTCTACCGGGAGTTCAGCGAGTTCTTTCCCGAAAATGCCGTGGAGTATTTTGTCAGCTACTACGACTATTATCAGCCCGAAGCCTACGTGGCGGCTCGGGATCTCTACATCGAGAAGGATTCCTCCATCAACGATGAGATAGACCGGCTTCGCCTGAAAGCGACCACGGATCTTCTGGAACGGCCCGACGTGATCGTGGTCTCCACGGTGAGTTGCATCTACGGTCTGGGAAGCCCCCGGGACTACCGGGATATGCGCCTCCGCATCGATCGCGGGACAACCCTGGATCTGCAGACGATCCGACGCAAGCTGATCGAGCTTCAGTACGATCGGAACGATCAGATCCTGCAGCGGGGAAAGTTCCGCCATCGTGGCGATACTCTCGAGATATATCCGGCCTATCTGGAAGAAGCCTACCGGATCGAGCTGGAGTGGGACGAGGTGGTTCGTATCCAGCGGATCAATCCGCTTTCGGGTGGGGCCGTGGAGGAGATGGAGACCCTTTTTCTCTATCCGGCCAAACATTTTGTTATGCCCGAGCAGGAGATGCAGGGGGCTTTGGGAAGAATCCGCCAGGAGATGGATGATCGCTTTCAGGAGTTGCTCAATCAGGGGAAAATAGCCGAAGCCCAGCGCCTCAAGACCCGCACGGAGTACGATCTGGAGATGATGGAAGAGATGGGGTACTGCCCGGGAGTGGAAAACTATTCCCGCCATCTCAGTGGCCGTGACCAAGGGGAGCGGCCCGCTACGTTGCTCGATTATTTTCCCCAGCAGTTTCTCACGCTGATCGATGAATCGCATGTTACGGTTCCCCAGATTCGCGGTATGCATGCCGGAGACAGAAGCCGCAAGGAATCGCTGGTGGCCTACGGGTTTCGGCTCCCCTCGGCCCTGGACAATCGTCCCCTGATTTTTTCGGAGTTCGAGGCGCTTTTGGATCGGTGCATCTTTGTGAGCGCCACCCCCTCCCGGGAGGAGCTGGACCGCTCCGTCCGGGTTGTGGAGCAGGTGATTCGCCCTACGGGCCTGCTGGATCCGGTTATCTCGGTGCGCCCCACCCGGGGGCAGATCGATGATCTCTACGGCGAGATCCGTCTGCGGGTGGAGAAAAACCAGCGTGTGCTGGTGACAACCCTGACCAAGAAAATGTCGGAGGATCTCACGGATTATCTGGTGAACCTGGGGCTCAAGGTCCGATATCTTCATTCGGAGATCGAGACGATCGAGCGGGTGGAGATACTCACAGACCTGAGGCTGGGAACTTTCGATGTGCTGGTGGGAATAAATCTTCTCAGAGAGGGGCTCGATCTGCCCGAGGTGAGCCTGGTGGCGATTCTGGACGCCGACAAGATTGGCTTCCTGCGCTCCGCCACCGCTCTTATTCAGACGATCGGCCGGGCTGCCCGAAACGTGGAGGGAACGGTGATCATGTACGCCGATAAACACTCTCCTGCCATGGACCAGGCGATCGAGGAGACCGAACGGCGCCGGGCGATCCAGCAGGCCTATAATGAAGAAAAGGGTATAACTCCGGCGTCGATCAAAAAGACGGTTCAGACGATTATTGCGCGGGAGAAAGAGGAAAAGGTCAGGGATGAAGAGAAGCAGCTGGAGATCCTCAAGGGTAGTTATAATATCCTGGTTCCCACGCAGCGGAAGAAACTGATCAAGCTTCTGGAGAAAGAGATGCTGGAACACGCAAAAAATCTGGAGTTCGAACAGGCGGCAGTCCTTCGGGACGAGGTAGAAAAGTTGAGGACCATGTGAAGCGCTTTCCTGTCCAGGTCTTTCCTGCCCTTTGCCTCACAGTGCTTCTTCTGGTCCCAGCCTGCCTCCTGGTCTCGTGTGGCGACAAGGCTCCGGATATCCCTCTGCCGGAAACATCCGTTCTGGTCCACCGCGATAGTATTGCCCTGGTTTCCGTGGAGTACGCACGAATGCATCGCGAGCCATCGATCGACAGTCCCGTCATGGTGCACAGTCGGTTTGGTGATATTCTCTCTGTTTCGGAGCGTACCCCCGACGAGCGCTGGCTCTATCTGGTGGCGGCCAGACGAGAGGGCTGGGTATACCGGGACGACGTGGCTCTCTACATGAGCGATGCCCAGGCCCAAAGCGCCCGCCGCCAGCTGCGGCGTCCCGGTGAACGGTGACGGAATCCATGATTCGAATGGTTTTGTCCTGGTCCCTCCCCGTGGTGGTGGGGGCCGCAATCGGGTATCTTACCAACACCGTGGCGATTCGCATGCTTTTTCGGCCGCTGCGGCCGGTTATGCTCTGGAAGGTTTCCCTGCCCTTTACCCCCGGGGTGATTCCCCGGCAGCGGGGAGAATTGGCCCGGAGCATTGCCCGCATGGTATCGCAGGATCTTCTTTCCCAGGAGGTGCTGGAGAAACGGTTTTCCGCTGATTCTTTTCGCCTGGGGTTGCAGCGCGCCCTCTCTCGAGGGTGTGTCTGGGTTTCGTCTCTTCCTCTGGCTGCAGCAATGGAGAAGGTTGATGCTGAAAGGCTTCTGGGGCACCTGGATTTCCGGATAAAGGAGTTCCTTGCGGGGCCTTCCGGCAGGGGTGTCCGCCGGACGATCGCTCAGGGGGTTGCGCGGGCGCTCTCACAGCGGGCAGGGAAGATTTCCTCCGTTCTCCTGGAGGAGTTTTCCGGAATCAGACCTCTGGAGGAGATTTCTTCCGGGGACGCAGCATTCCTGGTGGATGAATACTGGCCGCAGGTGGCCCAAGCTGCGGAGGAGCTGCTCCAGCGCCAGGAGGTTCGTGAAGAGCTCCGGCAGGGGGTAGAAGGGGTTGTTGCCTTTGCCCTGGACCAGTTGAATCCCATGCAGCGGCTCTTGGTTGCGGCCGTGCAATACGATCGCCAGATAGCCGAGAAGATGCCCCTCTTGGTGGACCGGATAATCCAGGAGATCACCCGTGCTCTTCACCAGGGGTCGTGTCGCAGGAGGGTGCAGGAATTCCTGGCGCAGTGGCTGGAGGACCACAGGCACAGCCGGGGAAGGGACCTTTTTTCAGGGGAGCTTCTGGAACGGTTCCGTCAGATCCTGGAAGAAGGGATCGGCCGGGAAGATCCTCTGGCGTCGTATCTGGAACGCCATCTTCAGGGGCTTTCCGGGGTGTTTTCTCCCGATGAGCCGGGAAGTGAGGGGGCCTCCCTCCTGGTTCGGGCTCTCCGGGCCTGGGTTTGCCCCCGGGGCCACGTCCTGTTGGGGGATCTCCTCCCTGGATTCCGTCGCCGCCGGTCCTCGCTCAGTCGCTGGGGCGCCCGGAGAATCCAGGCTCTCCTTCTGGGGGTAACCCGGGAAATTCTGTCCCATCTCGATGTGGAGGAACTGGTGGTGAGCCGGATCGACAGTCTGGAGGTGGAGCGTGTCGAGTCCCTGCTGATGGGCATCATTCGCAGACACCTGCGATGGATAAATGTTTTTGGTGCCTTGCTGGGTGCGATGATCGGAGCTTCACAGGTTGTGTTTCGTCTCATGGAGGTTGTGTGAGTACCATTGTTTTCACCGGTGGAGGCACCGGCGGGCACGTTTACCCTGGTCTTGCGGTATACCGGGAGCTTTCCCGGGATCACCAGGAGAAGGTCCTCTGGATCGGGTCCCGCCGGGGGATCGAGCGCGGAATTGTGGGGGGCGAGGGGCTTCGTTACCGGAGTGTTCCCACGGGTAAGTTGCGCCGGTATTTTGACTGGCAAAACTTCCTGGACCTCTTCCGGGTAGCGGCGGGGTTTTTTGCAGCTCTCTGGATACTCAAGCGCGAAGGGGCGTCCCTGGTTTTTTCCAAGGGAGGCTTTGTGGCTGTCCCCGTGGTTGCGGCAGCGCGGGTTGCGGGAATACCCGTGGTTGTTCACGAGTCCGATGCCGATCCCGGGCTTGCCACCCGATTGACGGCACCTCTGGCCCGGGTGATCTGCCTTCCCTATGAGGAATCAATCCAGGCCTTTTCACCTTCCCTTCGTGGAAGAGTTGTCGTTACGGGAAACCCCGTGCGGCGGGAGTTCTTTTCTGATTCTTCCCGGCATGCGCTTTCTCTGGTGGGGCTTCAGGACGAGGGGTTGCCGGTGATTCTTGTCACGGGGGGGTCTCTGGGGGCTCACCAGCTGAACCGGTACGTTCGGGAGCAGATCAAGGCGCTTACGGAGATCGCTCTGGTGGTTCACCAGACAGGCGACCACGGGAAAGAATTGATCGGGGAGATCGCTGCCGAGGCTGTCCCCGGCAGGTACGCAGGATTCCCCTCATTTTCCGAAGAGTTTGCCCCTCTTCTGCAGAGAAGCGATCTGGTAATATGTCGGGCCGGGGCGGGATCAATCTGGGAACTGGCTGTGACGGCGACTCCGGCGGTCCTGGTTCCCCTCAGTTCGGCCTCATCCCGGGGGGATCAGGTGCGAAACGCCGCACGCTACGCCGCTTCTGGCGCAGCCCTGGTCTTTGAGGGAGGTCCGGAAGATTCGAAGGATCTCCTGGTGATGGTGCAAAGCCTTCTGGAGGATAGCCCCCGGAGGGCGGCCATGGCCGAGGCTGCTCGATCCTTTGCAGGAGGGAACAGCGCCAGGAGCATTGCGGGAATAATCGGGCGCATTATAGAATAGTTATCAAGAGGAGTAGAGGTGGATTTATCGGGTCTGGATATCGTCTTTTTGATCATCATCGTCTTTCTCTCCCTTCGGGCGGCTTTCCGGGGCTTTGTCCGGGAGTGTCTTTCCATGGCTGCGGTTATTTTGGGAATCGGTGTGGCCGTTATTTTTTCCGGGGTAGTGGCTGTCTACGTACAGCCCTGGATCGGTTCGGGAGCCTGGTCGCAGGTTCTTTCATTTTTGGGGCTTTTTTTGCTGGTCTATCTGGTGGTAAAAATCTTCGAAAGTGCCCTGGATCGGCTTGTAGAGAAGATCAATCTGGAAAGCCTCGATCGGGCCCTGGGTTTTTTTCTGGGAATTGCCGAGGGTATTCTGGTTTCCTTTATACTGGTTCTGGTTCTTCAGCTTCAGCCTGTCTTCGATGCCCGAGGGATCATCGCAGAGAGTCTGGTGGCACAATTTCTTTTGCCCCTGCTTCCCTATGCAGAGCGATTGATTAGCGGATAGAAATGTTCGAGAACGCCCTTGGTCTGGAAACCGTTACCGGGGAGCTTTCCCGGGAGATCCTTCGCGGAGAACTCCCCCCGGCGATCCTTCTGGCAGGACCCCGTTACGGAGGAAAATCCACGGTAGCCCTGGAAATCGCCCGAAGTCTTTCCTGCCGCGAAGGAGGCCGGTGGGACTGCCGGTGCCATTCCTGCGGGCTGCACCGAACCCTGTCTCACCCGGGGCTGGTTTGTGCGGGTCCCCGCTATTTCGATCTGGAAATCGCCGCCTCTCTGGAGGCGTATCGCAGGGAGCCCCGGGGGGGGACTCTCTTCCTTCTGATCCGGGCGGTGAGGAAGCTTGTGCGGCGTTTTGATTCTGCCCTCTGGAGCGATCTCCGCCTCAAAAAAATCCTCCCTGCCCTGGAACCGGTGGAGGAGTTGCTCCAGGCGATGGAGCCCCCTCCGGGGGCGGTGGAGCTTCCCCCGGGGGGAATCCCCGAGACCTCACTCAAAAAACTCGAAAGCGCTCTTGTGCGGTTTCAGCGTGTTGTTCCCCACGAGCTGGTTCCTGTGGATCTGGTTCGGGCCCTGGCGGGCTGGGCCCACGTGAGTAGCGCCGATGGTGTGAAAGTAGCGATTATCGAGGAGGCTCACACGCTCCAGGAAGGAGCGCGCAATAGCCTTCTGAAACTCCTGGAAGAGCCGCCCCGGGGCGTGCATCTGATACTGACCACATCGCAACGCAGCGCCGTGATACCCACGTTGCTTTCCCGGCTTCGCACGTATTATCTTCCCGATCGTCCCCGGGATGTGCAGGATCGGGTGCAGGAAAAGATCTTTCGCCAGAAATCGGGTGACTATTCCTCGCTGGCATCCTTCTTCCGATCCTCTGGCGGCGGGGATGCCGGGGTGCGTCGGGACCTGGTGGATCAGGTGGTGGATCAGGCGCTTCAGGGACGAGTTGACGGCGATCTTCTTGAAAAAATCGGAAGAGAGTACGCCCAGGGTACCGCTGCAACGAGCAGTTATCTCTTTTTTGAGGAGTTTTCCGAGGTAGCCCGCGATCGCCTTCGGCGTGCCCAGCCCCGGGAAACTCTCCGGCTGCAACGGTGGGGGCCGCTCCTTCGTGCCTACCGCTCCCGTATAGAGGTTCGGAATATGCACCCCGTGACCACCATCACAGGGTTTCTGCTGGCAATACAGGACGGTCAGGGGGGGTGAATGAGAGGCTTGGTAAAACGGGCGCTGGAAAAAATATCCAAGCTGGATAACGAGCAGATTGAACAGCTGCTCCTTGTGATGGCCGAAGAGAACGAACGCCTGGCTGTAACCCTGGATTCCATGAGCGACGGCGTGTTGATCACCGATACAGAGCACCGTCTTGTCCTGGTTAACAAGGCGGCCGAACGGATGATCCCTCTGGTCACGGGGAAGCCCATGGGAGAACGGCCGCTCTGGGATGTGATCCTGGACAGGGATATCGCCACCTTTACCGAGATGATCCTCTCCCGGGAAGACACTGTATCGGATCAGGAGTTTGCCCTGGATCATGCGGGGGTTACCCGCATTCTGAGTTGCAGCATTCTTCCTATGGTGAAGGATGGCCACGTCCGGGGGAACATCCTCCAGGTGGTGGACATCTCTGAAAAGCGAACCCGCGAGGCGCGGCTCCGGCGTGCCGAGAGTCTGGCCAGCCTCACCACCCTCGCTGCGGGCGTAGCCCATGAGATAAAAAACCCCCTGGGATCGATCGGTATCCATGCCCAGCTTCTTGAGAAGAGCGTGGACTGCCTGGATTGCCCCGATTCCGGCACCATGAAGGAATATCTGGAGGTTATCAGCGAGGAGATCGAGCGGCTGAACCGGATCGTGGTGGATTTTCTCTTTGCCGTGCGCCCCATGGACACGCAGCTGGAACCAGCTGATCTGAACCAGCTTCTGGATGATCTGCTCAACTTCCTGCGCTACGAGCTGGAAGAGGGGGGGATCAAGCTGGAGCGCGATCTTGATCCGGCCGTCCCCGAGCTTGATCTGGACCGGCGCTATTTCAAACAGGCCCTTCTGAACATCGTGAAAAACGCCATGAGCGCCATGCCTCAGGGAGGAACCCTTCGTGTTATCACCCAGGTGCGGGGCGATGAGGCGCTGGTGCGTATCAGTGATACCGGCCTGGGTATGTCCCCGGAGGTGCTGGAAAAGATCTTCGAACCCTATTTCACAACCAGAGATTTCGGCAGCGGCATTGGCCTTACCCTGGTCTACAAGGTGGTGAAAGAACACATGGGTGACATCTCTGTTCATTCCCGGGAGGGGAGGGGGTCTACCTTCACGATCACCTTGCCCGTCCCTCAGCGAGAGCAACGTCTTATCACCTGGGAAGGCAATCGCCCCCGGGAGGATCATCTGTCCCGGGAAGGCCAGACTACCCGGAACGGTCAAATACCCCGGAGAGAGGCCACCGAATCATGAAATTCAATGTGCTGATTGCTGATGACGAGAAAAACATCCGCTCCGGTCTGGGGAAGGCCCTGGAGATAGATGGCTACGCCGTCTTTCTTGCCGCCGACGGCCAGGAAGCGCTGGATATCATCGAACGTGAAGAGGTCGATCTGGTGATCGCCGACCTGAAGATGCCTCGTCTGCCTGGAGAGGAGCTGCTCCGGCGGGTGGTCCAGAACTATCCCACTGTGCCGGTAATCATTCTGACCGGTCATGGAACAATCGAAACAGCTGTTCAGGCCATGCGCGATGGAGCCTACGATTTCCTCACCAAGCCGGTTTCGCTGGATCGTCTCTCGTTATTGGCACAGCGGGCGCTCTCGTCGAGGGAACTGGTTATCCAGCACCGCCAGCTCCAGCAGGAGCTGGAGCAACATCGCAAGACCTCGGAGATCATCGGCAAAAGCACGGCCATGCAGCGCCTTCTGGACGTGATTCGCCAGGTGGCTCCTACAAAGGCCTCGGTCCTGATCACCGGTGAAAGTGGCGTAGGAAAAGAGCTGGTGGCCGATGCGATCCATCGCCTCTCGGAGCGGGCCGAAAAGTCGTTGATCAAGGTTCACTGTGCAGCCCTCTCGGAGTCGCTCCTGGAAAGCGAGCTCTTCGGCCACGAGAAAGGAGCCTTTACCGGCGCGATCGGGCGAAAGCGGGGACGCTTTGAGCTTGCCAACGCCGGCACGATCTTCCTTGACGAAATTGGAGAGGTTAATCAGACCCTGCAGATCAAGATTTTGCGGGTTCTTCAGGAAAAACAGTTTGAACGGGTTGGAGGGGAAGAGACAGTTAGTGTAGACGTGAGGATCGTCTCGGCCACAAACAGGGATCTGCGCAGCGAGATCGAAAGCGGCTCCTTTCGGGAGGATCTTTTCTATCGTCTGAACGTGGTGAACATCCATGTCCCTCCCCTGAGAGAGAGAAAAGAGGACATCCCCCTCCTGGTTGCTTCCTTTATAAAAGAGTTTGCCCGGGAGAACAACAAGCCCGTAGAGGGGGTGGACGTTCGCGCCCGAGCGGCTCTGCACAGGCATGGCTGGCCGGGAAACATTCGGGAGTTACGTAACAGCATCGAGAGCGCTGTGGTCATGTGCAAGGGATCGATCATAACGCTGGACGACCTGCCGCCCAGCATCAGCCAGGCCGAGGATGAGGGAGATGCTATCCGGGTTCCTCTGGGAAGCACCCTTTCCCGGGCCGAGCGGGAGATCATTCGGGCAAACCTGGCTCACCACAAGGGCAACAAGACTCGCACCGCCGAAACGCTTGGTATCGGCAGGAAGACCTTGCACCGCAAAATCAGCGAGTATGGTCTCGACGGGGAGTAGCTTTTCCCGGATCGCCGCCGCAGCCCCTCATCAGGCCGGGGCGGTGAAGAACCTCTGGTGGATTTCCCGCATCACCGGATCAAGTTGATCCTGGGGAATCACCAGCGAAAGGTTTGTCTCGGAGGACCCCAGGCTGATCATCTCCACCCCACCAGGGCCGGACTCCACCCCGCCAGGGCCGGAGAAGACAGACATTACAGAATCAAAGACATCCCGTATCCGTTCGGGGCTCTTCCACATTCCTTCTCCCACCAGAGAGAAGACCGCCTTGTCGCGGTCGACCTGGACGGAACCCAGAATAGCCAGTTCCTGAAGGAGTGCCGGCGGCGGATCCGGAAGATCCAGGGAAACAGAAACGGAAACCTCGCTGGTGGCGATCAGGTCCACGCTCACCCGGTTTGTCTCAAACACACGAAACATGCGGCTCAGAAACCCCCAGGTATTCAGCATGCGGCTGGAAAAGACTGTGATGATTGTGACCCCCCGGCGGCCGGCGATCGCTCGAAGTCCTGCCCGGGAGGGGCTCTTCAGAATGTGCGTCTTGGGACCTTCCGGGTTGTGGGTGTTACAGACCACCACCGGTATGTTTCGCTCCACTGCCGGGACAAGTGTGGCCGGGTGAATCACCCGGGCCCCGAAGTAGGCCAGCTCGGCAGCCTCGCTGTAGCTGATCTCGGGGATGGTGCGGGCCGAGGGAACAATTCGAGGGTCCGAGGTCATGATGCCGTCCACGTCGGTCCAGATCTCTACCTGTTCAGCTTCCAGGGCTGCGCCGAAAATAGTGGCGCTGAAGTCAGATCCGCTTCGGCCCAGGGTGGTGGTCACCTGGTTGGTGGTGGAGCCGATGAACCCCTGGGCAATGTAGAGATGTCCAGGGCGGGGAGATACCTGGGCGGTGATACGGCGGGTCGTTTCGGCCAGGTCGGGCCGGGCCGCCCCGAAGTCGGTGCTGGTCATGATGAGTTCCCGGCTGTCCAGCAGGGTGGCTGAAATGCCCCGGGCCCGGGCAGCCGCAGCGATCACGGTGGTGGAGAGAAGTTCTCCAAAGGAGAGCAGGGCATCCCGGGAGCGGGGACTGGCCTCGTGAACCAGCCCCATGCCCTCCACGAGCACCGCCAGATCATCCAGAAGCTCTTCAAGCCGGACCTTCCAGGGTTCGGCAACGGTCTGATCCAGCGATGCCGTTACGTCCGTCAGAGCTGCCCGGTGGGAGGACTTGATGCCCTCCAGAAGGGCCTGGGCAGACGTGATCTCTCCCTCTACGGAAAAGTGAGCGATCTCTATGAGGGTATCGGTGACCCCGGCCATGGCCGAGCTCACCAGCAACGGGGCCTGATCCAGTCGCTGCTCTGCTATCTTCAGGGTATTGCCGATCCAGTGAGCATCCTTGACGCTGGTACCGCCGAACTTGAGAACGATCACAGGCGGTCGTCCAGAAGGCCCTGGGCAAGAAGGGCCTCGGCGTTGAGCACCGCCGCTCCGGCAGCGCCGCGCACGGTGTTGTGCCCCAGGATGACCATGCGGATGTTTCCAATGGTATCCCTGCGGACGCGTCCGATCACGGTGGACATGCCCCCGTTGCACCAGATGTCTCTGGCTGGCTGAGGCCGGTCCTGATCAGGAAGGACCACCAGGGGCTGCCCTGGTGCTGAAGGAAGGTTCATCTCCTGGGGGAGTCCCCGCCAGGATGAGAGAGTCTGGATTACCTCCTCGGGCGAGGGATCAACTCCCTGGGGGAACTTGACTGTCACCGTTTCCAGGTGGCCGTCCACCACAGGTACACGGGTGCAGGTGGCGCTTACGCGAAATGGTGCCGGGGTGATACCCTTTTCTGTGAGGGTGCCCAGGATTTTCTGGGCTTCCTGTTCCACCTTCTCTTCTTCCCCCCCGATAAAGGGGATCACGTTCCCCAGAATGTCCAGTGATGGAACTCCCGGATACCCGGCGCCGCTGATCGCCTGGAGGGTGGTCACCTGTACCCATTCGATCCCGTAGGTCCGGTACAGCGGGGCCAGGGCCATGGCAAGGAACATGGTGGAGCAGTTCGAGTTGGTAATGATTGCTCCGCTGCGACCCTGGCGATGGATCAGCTCAAAATGATCGGGGTTGATTTCGGGAATAACCAGAGGCACGTCGGGGGCCATGCGGTAGTTGCTGGAGTTGCTGATCACCACATGACCGGCCTTGCTGTAGCGGTCTTCTGCTTCTCCTGCCACGGAACTGTCGAGCCCCGAGAAGAGCAGGGGTGCCGTGAGGGTAGAAGAGGTGTCCTGGACGGTCATGGTGGCAACCGAGGCAGGGATGGGGACGTTCTGTTTCCACGAGGTGGCCTCGTGGTAGGGCTTCCCCGCGCTGCGGGGGCTTGCCACGAGCTCGACAATCTCAAATTGCGGATGATCCTGCAACAAGGTGATAAACTTCTGTCCTACGGTGCCGGTCGCACCCAGGATCGCTACGGGAGTTCTCTTCATGGGCTGATCGTATGGCAGGAGAATATCTACTGTCAACAGAGGGCCAAAAGGTGGTACACTTGTCTTCAGTGAGTTCACAGATTCAGGACCGTCTCGGGGTTGCCGCGCAGGCAACTCTTCGTACGGAAATCCTCCGAGCCCAGGGCCAGGAAATAGTATGTATCGGCCACCCCGATCGGGCGGGACGGATCGCCCAGGTGGAGGTTTACGCTCGGGGCAATTACTCCAGCGTAGCCGCCGCCGGAATCGGAATGTGCGAGCCGGGGGACCTGGTCATCCACAACCACCCCTCGGGCGATCTCCGGCCCAGCGATGCCGACGTGGCTATCTCGGCCAGGCTTGCTGCAGACGGCATCGGTTCGGCCATCATCGACAATCAGGTTACCTCGATCTATGTGCTGGTTGAGCCAGTATCGCCCCGGGAGATCAGCCCCATCGATCCGGAGGAGCTGACAGGAATCCTCTCTGATCAGGGGGCCATGGCGAAAATTTTGCCGGGCTTCAGGCAACGGCCCAGCCAGAAGGAAATGCTCCGCCAGGTGGTGCAGGGCTTCAACGAATCCCTGGTGGTGGTGGCCGAGGCGGGCACGGGGGTAGGGAAGTCTTTCGCCTACCTGTTGCCGGCGGTGGCCTGGGCGGCGGCAAACGAAGAACGGGTTGTGATCGCCACGGCCACGATTACCCTGCAGCAGCAACTTCTGGAACGGGATCTGGTGCTGGTGCAGCGCGCTCTGGGGACTGATCTGAAGACAGCCCTGGTAAAGGGGCGGGGCAATTATCTGTGTCATCGCCGTCTCGATGACCGCCTCGAGGAAGCAGATCTCTTTGACGATGGGGAAACGGTGAAGGCAATCCAGGAATGGGCCCGGGCCAGCACCGATGGCTCAAGAAGCGATCTTCCCTTTCCCGTGAGCGACGAACAGTGGAATCGGGTGAATAGCGAGGCTGACACCTGCTGCGCCATTCGGTGTCCCCGGCGGGAGGGGTGTTTTGTTCTCCGGGCACGGCAACGGGCAGCCGGAGCATCTCTTCTGGTGGCCAATCACCATCTTGTTTTTAGCGATCTTGCGCTTCGAAACGCTGGAGTCGGCTGGGGCGCCACGGCGATTCTCCCTCCCTTCTCGCGGCTTGTTCTTGACGAGGCTCATAATCTGGAGCGGTCTGCCACGTCCTTTTTTTCCCACCAGACCAGTGGGATCGCTCTCTTGCGCCAGGTTTCCCGTGTTCTGAGAACGCGCCGGGGACGCCGGTTCGGTCTGCTGGAGCGGGTGATCCCCCTGGGAGCCTCTTCCCGGGGTATTGCCAGGGCAGAAGCCTCGCTCCAGACGGTGCGGAACGAGGCGCTGCGTCTCAACGCCGAGCTTCTGGCCTTCCTGGGGACAGAGACCTCCTGGCGCCTTGTGGAGAAGGAAGCTGACCGTCTGGCAGACTTCCTGGGAGGGGCGCTCTTTGATGCCCAGAAGGCGGTGCTGGCCGTGGCGGAGGATCTGGCGGCGATTATCCGGGAGGTCTCCGAAGAGCTTCGGGAAGAACCTCCCCTGATAGAACTTGCATCAGCCATCCGCCGCTTTGAGGAGGTCGCCTCGCTCTACGAACGGTTCGCCGCAGCGGAGCTTGAGGCTGAATCGATCCTCTGGATGGATCGTCGCCGGGACGGTCGGGGTGAGCCCTTCGTTGTGTTGTGCAGTACTCCCCTTGATATCCGGGAACTGATGGAAGACTCTCTTTTTCAGCCTCACGAGACGGTTGTTCTCACCAGTGCCACCTTGAGTGTGAACGGGAGCTTCCTCTTCTGGGGTAAACGGCTGGGAGTCCCTCTGGGGCAGGGGGAATCCCTGCAGGGGCTCTTTCCCTCGCCCTTTGACTATACAAACCGGGTAATGCTGGCTGTTCCTTCCGATGCACCGCCTCCCGAGAGCCCTGACTACGGGCGGTACCTGACCATACTGATTCCCCGGTTGATCAACGCCTCCGGGGGAGGCGCTCTTATTCTCTTCACGTCCTACCGGCAGCTCGAATCGATCTATCAGGCCGTGGCGCCTGATTTGGAACAACGGGGATTTTCCTGCTATCGCCAGGGAAGCGAGGATCGCTCCCGCCTTCTGGATCAGTTCCGGTGCGACCTGGCCAGTGTTCTCTTTGCAACTGACAGTTTCTGGGAAGGCGTGGATGTGCCGGGGGAATCCCTGCGTCTGGTGGTGGTTTGCCGACTTCCTTTCCGGGTCCCCACGGAACCGGTTCAACTGGCCCGGGCCGAAGCGGTGGTGGAGGCAGGGGGGAACGCCTTTTACGAGTTGAGCCTTCCCCAGGCTGTGATGAGACTCAAGCAGGGCTTCGGGCGGCTCATGCGCCAGGCTGGTGATTATGGTGCCGTTGTGGTTGCCGACCCCCGCATGGTGCGGAAACGCTACGGTTCCTTCTTCTGGGAAAGCTTGCCGCCGGCCCGCCCGCTGGTTGCTCCGGGAGAAGAGGTGGTTGAAGAAGTCCGGTCTTTCCTGGGAGCCCACAGTCAAGGGCAAAAAAAATCCCTCCGTGATTCGGAGGGACAGGAAACACTGGCAAGCCAGGAGGGTTAGGAAACTACTGCCAGGATATCGCCCATGGAAAGAATCAGGTGATCGTCGCCGTCAATCTTGATCTGGGTTCCTGCGTACTTGTCGAACATCACGCGGTCTTTCTCTTTCACCTTGATCTCGTCCTTGTCGTCGCCCACGGCGACAACCACAGCGATCTGGGTCTTCTCCTGGGCGGTCTCGGGAATGAAGAGCCCCCCCTTGGTCTTCTCTTCTTCCTTTTCCATCTTCACAAGCACTCGATCGCCTAACGGTTTAACAGTCATGCTGTCCTCCTGTAATTCTATGTGTTTATAATTCTGTGGAGAAATTATCCGCTCCGAAATATACCGATGGACTGTCGCGGGGTCAAGAAAAAACAGAGTTATCCCGGGCATTCGCCACGTGAAGAGACTGGTTTGTTCGTGTTTTTTCCCGCCTGGCCGGGGAGGACTGCCGGAATAACCCAGGAGAGGCTCAGAATTTACCGGAGGTCACCCGCTTTTTCCCCCTTTTCAGGTCTGGAATGGGCCAAAAAAACCCGCTTTTTTGGCGATCGGTCCGGTGTGGGTCAAAATGTCTCGCCAGAGAAACAATCTGATAGCACCAAGGGCTTTGGTTGAAGAAACGTAATGTTTTGTGTAGCAACGAGATAGATTGCTTTTAGGGTGATTTGCGCAGGATGGCACGGAAGTTGCTTGTATAGTACCAGGAGGCAATAATGACGACAACAATGACAAAAAAGCATGTGACCGTGAACGCTCCCGTTCGCGATGACGAGAATGTGCTCTCCATATACCTGAAAGAAATCAACCGCATTCCCCTGCTCACACGGGAAGAGGAAGTGGAACATGCACGGCGGGTTGCTGCCGGCGATGAGGCCTCCAAAGAGGTTCTGATAAACGCAAATCTCCGCTTCGTGGTGAACGTGGCAAAAAAATACCAAAACCAGGGCCTCCCTCTGTCAGATCTGATCAGTGAGGGGAACATTGGTCTTATGAACGCGATTGACCGATTCGACGTGGAGAAAGGGTACCACTTCATATCCTACGCAGTCTGGTGGATTCGTCAGGCGATTCTCAAGGCGATCTGCGAGAAATCGCGGATGATCCGGCTGCCTCTGAACAGGGCAAACGAGTTGGTGCAGATCGAAAAAGTCCGCAAGGAGATCACCGGTACCAGGGGTGAAGAAGCAGAGTTGCGGGAAATTGCCCGGACCCTGGACATGACGCCCGAGCACGTGGCCGATCTGGTGGGGATATCCCGGGACATGATCTCCCTGGAGACACCGGTATACAACGAAAAGGACTCTTCCATGCTGGGAGACTTCATCGAGGACAAGCAGTATGTTCAGCCGGAGGCTCTCATGATCGAGCGGGCGCTCAAGACCGATATAGACAAGGCGCTCACTACCCTCACGGAGAAAGAGGCTGACATCATCCGGTTTCGCTTTGGTCTGAACGGACGGAGTCCCCTTTCACTGAAAGAGATTGGTGACCGCTATGGCCTCACCAAGGAGCGCATCCGTCAGATCGAGAAAAAAGCCCTCCGCCAGCTCCAGAGCCCGCGTCGGGCGCAGTATCTGGAAGCCTACGTGGCCTGATCGGCCTGGCTGACCCGTTTCGCATTACACCAAGGCCCCTTCGCGTGTCAACCGATCACAACGATCAGTTGACAGCAGGGGGCCTTTCGTTTACTGTTGCAATTGTATCAATCGATTTGTGCAACCATAACATTCCAGGGGGAAATTTTTTCTATGGCAGAGAAGAACGTCTATTTTTTTGGTGGTGGGAAGGCTGAAGGAACCGCAGACATGCGGGAACTCTTGGGCGGAAAAGGAGCAAACCTGGCGGACATGTCCAGCGCGGGCGTTCCCGTACCGGCAGGATTCACCATTTCTACCAGGGCTTGTGCGGCCTACTATGAGAACAACAAGCAACATCCCGAGAGCTTGCAGAAAGAAGTGGCAGAGCACCTGGCTCGTCTGGAAAAGCTCATGGGCAAGAAACTTGGCGATGCCAACGATCCCTTGCTCGTGTCGGTTCGCTCGGGCGCAGCAGCCTCCATGCCGGGAATGATGGACACCGTCCTGAACCTTGGAATGAACGATAAAGCTGTCGAGGGACTCGCCAAGGTCTCCGGCAACGACCGCTTTGCCTGGGACGCCTACCGCCGCTTCCTCCAGATGTTCGGCGATGTGGTAAAGGGCTGCGATCACGAGAAGTTTGAGGAAGCACTCAACTCTGTCAAGGCCGAGAAGGGCGTAGAGGAAGACCTGGACCTGGACACGGAGGACCTCAAGAAGGTCGTCGAGAAGTACAAGGCCGTCTACCGCGACCATGTGGGAACTGACTTTCCCCAGGATCCCGTGGAGCAGCTCTGGGGTTCCATCAACGCTGTTTTTGGCTCCTGGCATAACCCCCGGGCAGAAAAGTACCGGAGGCTCAATAACATCAAAGGGCTCATCGGAACGGCCGTGAACGTCCAGTCCATGGTCTACGGCAACCTGGGCGACACCTCCGGAACCGGTGTGTGTTTTACCCGCGATGCCTCCACGGGCGAGAACTACTTCTACGGAGAGTACCTGATGAACGCCCAGGGTGAGGACGTTGTGGCTGGTATCCGCACGCCCCAGCCCCTGCAATCCCTGGCCGACGCCAACCCCGAGATGTACAAGCAGCTCGACGATATCCGCTCCAAGCTTGAGAAGCACTACCGGGACATGCAGGATCTGGAGTTCACCATCCAGCAGGGAACGCTCTACATCCTCCAGACTCGAAACGGAAAGCGCACCGGTCTTGCAGCGATCAAGATCGCCGTGGACATGGTCGCCGAAGGGTTGATCACAAAGGAAGAGGCCGTGACCCGGGTAACTCCGGAGCAGCTGGACCAGGTGTTCCATCCCATGATCGATCCGGCAGCCCGCAAGAGCGCTCCCGTTATCGCCAAGGGACTCAACGCCTCTCCCGGTGCCGCGGCTGGTGAGATCGTCTTCACCGCCGACGAGGCCGAGGACTGGGTAAAAAACAAGGGCAAAAAGGTCCTTCTGGTTCGGCGCGAGACCAGCCCCGAGGACATCGGTGGTATGCACGTGGCCGAGGGTATCCTTACCTCCACAGGTGGAATGACCAGCCACGCTGCTGTTGTGGCTCGTGGAATGGGCAAGCCCAGCATTGTAGGATGTAAGGCGCTGCAGATTGACCACGCAAAGAAAACTCTCACCGTTGAGGGCAAGGTATACAAGGAAGGTGATTTCTTCACCATGGACGGTACCGCCGGTGAAGTTTTCGAGGGAACTCTCCCCCTGATCAAGCCCGAGCTCAAGGGCGAGCTCGACGAGTTCCTTGCCTGGGCCGACGAGATTCGCACCACGGCGAACCGCCCCGGACTGACCGATCAGGTCTTCAGAATCCGCACCAACGCCGATACTCCCGGTGACGCCACAGTTGCCCGCAACTACGGGGCCCAGGGAATCGGTCTGTGCCGCACGGAGCATATGTTCTTCGAAGAAGACAAGATCGCAACCTTCCGCGAAATGATTGTAGCCAAGGATGTGGAGGCACGGAAAGCGGCCCTGGCCAAGCTGATGCCCCTTCAGAAAAAAGACTTTGTCGGCATTTTTGAGGCGATGGCTGGCCTGCCCGTCACGATCCGGCTTCTTGATCCCCCCCTTCACGAGTTTGTTCCCCACGAAGCTGCCCAGATCGAGCAGCTCGCCAAGAGCACCGGTGTGAGCGTGGACGAACTGAAGCGCAAAATCGAGTCTCTCCACGAGCTGAACCCCATGCTGGGTCACCGTGGTTGCCGTTTGGGAATCACCTATCCCGAGGTATACGACATGCAGGTCGAGGCGATCATGTCCGCCGCTGTGGAAGTTGCCAAAAAGGGAATGGAAGTGGAGCCCGAGATCATGATCCCCCTGGTGGGCGCGGTGAAAGAGCTGTCGATCCTGAAGGCCAACGCCGAGAAGGTTGTTGCCCGGGTCTTTGAAGAAGCGGGAACCACCACTGCGTACAAGATCGGAACCATGATCGAGATTCCCCGGGCCGCCCTCACGGCGGACGAGGTAGCCCAGGAAGCAGAGTTCTTCAGCTTCGGAACCAACGACCTTACCCAGATGACCTTCGGGTACAGCCGGGACGACGTGGGAACCTTCCTTCCCCAGTATGTGGAGGACGAGATCCTGGAGCACGATCCCTTCGCAGTGCTGGATCAGACCGGTGTTGGCCAGCTGGTGGAGATCGGTGTCGAGCGTGGCCGGAAAGCCCGCCCGGATCTGAAGGTAGGTATCTGTGGAGAGCACGGCGGAGAGCCCAGCTCGGTGGAGTTCTGCTACCGAACCGGTCTCAACTACGTGAGTTGCTCCCCCTACCGGGTGCCGATCGCACGCCTTGCGGCGGCTCACGCGGTGCTGAAGAATCGCTAAGACTGTTCGTCTTAATCATTCGTAATCGGGGGCAGGTATTCCGCAAGGGGTGCCTGCCCTTTTTCTTTTTTTTCCTGCCAGGTATGATCACGGCCACAGTGTTACAGTGCCACAGTGTCGGCCACAGTGTTACAGTGCCAGAGGTTGTGCTGGCGCGCCAGGAGATGTCCCGTCTATGAAATCTGCTTTTTCTTTTGTTTTTCCCCTCTTCAGGATCATGGCGTCCCGTTTGTCCCGGATTCTGGTAGCAGGAGTGTTCCTGGCCGGAATGGCAACACACCTTCTTCCCGCTGCAGAGTCGTCCCACGCCCGGTGGTATCAGGGGGATCGGGAGGGGGTAATCCAGGATCTTTCCCGGCTTCTGGAAGAATCGCCTCAGGACCAGGAGCTTCGGCTGAGTCTCCTGGTCCTGCTCTGCGAGGCCGGGGAACGTACCCGGGCTCTGGAGGTTGCTGCAGATCTGGAAGCACCCTACGAAGAAGAACGCCTCCTGGTAGAGCTTCTTCTGGGGGCTTCTGATCCGGATCTTCCCTTTTCCGGGCCTGGACCCGGGCCTGGGTCCGAGTCCGAGTCCGAGGCTGAGTCCGCGTCTGCTTCCGGCTCCTGTGACAATGGCACGGGGCAGTGCTTTTTTCTGGAAGGGCTGGGAGCCTTTCTCGCGGGCCGGACCGGGGAAGCCCGGGAGGCTTTGCAGAAGGCGGTGACCCGGGAAGAACATCTCCCCTATGGGTATTTCCTGCTGGGTCAAATATTTCTGGATAACCTGGAATGGACCTCGGCTGCCGAAGCGTTTCGGACAGCCCTGGGTCAGGACGCGAATCTGACGGCTGCCTTCAAACCTCTTGCCCTTGCCGACTACGCCCGGGGAGAGCGGGCTCAGGCCTACGAGCGTCTTCAGCGGGCGGCACTCTCCCTGCCCTGGAGCGAGGAAATTCGGGAGGTTCTTGCCCGATGGGAAGAAGCCCACCCGGAACTATTGGTGGCGCGTCAGGCCGATGTGCAGAAACGCAGAAGTATCGCCGAACCTCCCCGCGTGGCAACGCGCCAGGACGAGCTCCTGGAGATTCCCCGCATTCGTGTGGCTCTTGCCGAAGGACTCCGTTCGGTCTATCTCAAGGCAGGAGGAGATTTCCGGATAGTCCGGGTTCCCTCCGATCTGGTGTACTACCCTGCTGCGGAGCGTCTTGAAATTCTCCAGGAGCTTTTGGCAGAAGACCCCCTGGCCAGAGGAGCGGAAGGAATGGTCCTGGAGATATCTCTGGACCCCGCCGAGGGAGTCCTGGTTCTGCAGGAGGAGGGGGCCGGGGAACCTCTGCTCCGGGCAGCCGGGCCGTTGCGCCTTGTCTATGATGATCCTGGCAGCACCACTATTGTCTTCGATCTTGCCTATGGCAAGGGGCAGTTTTCGGCAGGCCGGGAGGACAGAAGTTATCGCGGGGACATGGAACTTTTCCCCCGACCCGACGAGGGGAGGGGAGAGTTTTCCCTCATCAACGATCTCGACGTGGAAGAATACCTGTTCTCGGTGGTCCCCTCGGAGATGCCCGCCTGGTGGCCCGAGGAAGCGCTTAAAGCCCAAGCTGTGGCGGCCCGGTCGTATACGCTGCACAGGCGCAGCCGCTTTCACCATCGAGGGTTTGATCTCCAGAGTTCCGTGATCTCCGCCTATTATCGGGGCGTTGCGGGGGAACACCCCCGGACAACCCGCGCTGTGGAGAAGACCGAGGGGTACGTCCTTGCTCGGGGCGGGCGCGTAATCGATGCAGTCTACAGCGCCAACTCGGCAGGCTTCACGGAATCGAGCGAGAGCGTCTGGGGAAGCGTTACTTCTCTGGTAAGCGTGGTGGATCCGCATTTTTCCTTTGACGAGGATTATCGGTCGCCCGGTCAGGTTTTCCGGTGGATTCGAAGCAGGCCCGAAAGCTACTCGTCTCACCCCGATTACGCCTCGGCCAGCGCCTACCGCTGGACCCTGGCCGTGTCCCGCCAGGAGATCGAAGCTCGCAGCGCTGCCGCAGGTGCCGATATTGGATCGCTTCTTCGGGTTTTGCCCGGGTCGCGTGGCCGAAGCGGGCGGGTTGAAGCGGTGCGTCTTGTGGGCACCCGGGGCGAGACCGAGGTTCGCCGTGACGCAATCCGTTCGCGCCTGGGCGGACTCCGGAGCAATCTCTTTGTGGTGATCCCTTTCTTTTTCTCCAGCTCTGTCGATGGTTCCGAAGGTGCTGGCTCTTTCGGGTCTGACGAAGAGGATCTTCTGCCGGAGTACTTCGTCTTTCAGGGAGCGGGATGGGGTCACGGCGTGGGGCTTTGTCAGACCGGATCGGCGGGATTCGCCGCCCGGGGAGGCTCTTTCCGGGAGATCCTTGCTCACTATTATCCTGAAAATGAGCTCACCCGCTGGTACGGGGGCGATCATGCCAGGGAGGGCTCCGGGGGTGCTGACTGAGACGGTCCGATTTGTTACTATGGCAGACATATATAAACCAAACCATCAACCGAGAGTGCGAACCATTCAGGCACCCCGAATCCACGAGGAGAATCTATGAAGGCCGTTGAGCTGAGTAAGGTGTTTCACGCCGATGACTTTGAGGACCGC
The DNA here is from genome assembly GCF_900156105.1 of Alkalispirochaeta americana. Classification (NCBI taxonomy): domain Bacteria; kingdom Pseudomonadati; phylum Spirochaetota; class Spirochaetia; order Spirochaetales; family Spirochaetaceae; genus Alkalispirochaeta; species Alkalispirochaeta americana. Next base: position 53,681 of record NZ_FTMS01000013.1, on the reverse strand, counting down.
ATCTACCGAATGTGGAAAGAGAATAACTACTTTGAGCCCTCGGGAGACCAGGGAAAAGATCCCTTTGTTATAGTTATTCCCCCTCCCAACGTCACGGGCGTGTTGCACATGGGACACGGTCTGAACAACAGTATCCAGGACACGTTGATTCGCTACTGGCGCATGCAGGGGCGACCGACCCTCTGGGTTCCCGGCACAGATCATGCTGGAATTGCCACGCAGAACGTGGTGGAGCGGCAGCTCCTGAAAGAGGGGACCAGCCGGGAAGAACTGGGGCGCGAGGCTTTTCTGGAGCGAACCTGGCAGGTAAAGCGGGATCACCACGCCACCATCACGAGGCAGCTGGAAAAAATCGGAGCCAGTTGTGACTGGAACCGCGAGCGCTTTACCCTGGACGAGGGGCTGAGCCGGGCGGTCCGGGAAGTCTTTGTGCAACTCTACGAGCGGGACCTGATCTACCGTGGTGAGTATCTGATCAACTGGTGTCCCTGTTGCGGGACGGCTCTCTCGGACGACGAGGTCGAACATGCCGAGAAGCAGGGGAGCATCTGGCACCTTCGCTATCCTGTGATCGGCGACGGAACCGATGCACCCCAGGGCGTGGCCGACGGCAGCGCAGGCTGGATCGAGGTAGCCACCACAAGACCCGAGACGATGCTGGGCGATACGGCGGTGGCGGTCCATCCCGAAGACGAGCGCTACGCTCATCTGGTGGGACGCTCGGTGCTCTTGCCTCTCTGTGATCGACCCATTCCCATTGTGGCGGATTCCTACGTAGACCGGGAGTTTGGCAGTGGCGCGGTAAAGATCACACCCGCCCATGACCCCAACGACTGGGCGATCGGCGAGCGCCACAACCTGGAACGGATCAACCTCCTCACGGCCTCGGCCCGAATGAACGAGAACGCGCCCGAGCGCTATCGCGGTATGACCGTCACAGAGGCGCGTGCCGCCGTGGTGGAGGATCTGGATTCCCGAGGGTTCCTGGTGCGCATTGGCGAACACACTCACCAGGTGGGGCACTGCTATCGTTGCAGCACCGTGGTGGAGCCCTGGGGAAGCACCCAGTGGTTTGTCCGCATGAAGCCCCTGGCCGAAAAAGCCCTGACCGCCTGGCGTGACGGAAAGGTCCAGTTTTACCCTCGCCACTGGGAGAACACCTATTCCCACTGGCTGGAAAATATTCGGGACTGGTGCATCAGCCGCCAGCTTTGGTGGGGACACCGTATCCCCGTGTGGTACGACGATGCCACGGGCGAGGTGATCGTGAGCCGCACGGACCCCACGACAGATCCCGCCTACGAGGGGCGGACTCTGCGCCAGGATCCGGACGTGCTGGACACCTGGTTCTCCAGCTGGCTCTGGCCTTTCAGCACCTTGGGCTGGCCTGACAAAACCCCCGATCTGGCGACCTACTACCCCACCACAACCCTGGTGACCGGATACGATATCATCTTTTTCTGGGTAGCCCGGATGATCATGGCAGGGCTTGAGTTCATGGGGGAGGTCCCCTTTCGGGATATCTACATCACCGGCCTGGTGCGGGATGCCCAGGGCCGAAAGATGTCCAAGAGTCTTGGCAACGGTCTGGATCCCCTGGATATTGTGGCAGAATACGGGGCCGACGCCCACAAGTTCACCCTGGCCTATCTGAGCGTACAGGGTCAGGATATCCCCATTGCCTCGGAGAGCTTCCAGCTGGGTAGCAAGTTCGCCAACAAAATCTGGAACGCCAGTCGCTACCTCCTGATGAACCTCGAAGGACGCACCCTGATCCCCCGGGAGGAGATTACCCTGCGGGATCTGGATCGATGGATCTTTTTCCGTCTCAACGAGGCCGTAAAGACCGTGGAATCGGCCATGAAGAATTACCGGATGGACGAGGCGGCCCGGGCGGTCTACGATTTCTTCTGGAACGAATTCTGTGACTGGTATATCGAAGGAAGCAAGCTCAGCCTCTACTCGCAGAACGAGGAGGAACAGGACCGGGGCGTCTCCCTCCTCCTCTGTGTTCTGGAAGAGGCCCTGCGCATGATGCACCCTTTTCTCCCCTTCATTACCGAGGAGATCTACCAAAAACTCCCCGGGGAACTGAACCCCGTCAAAGCGGTCATCATCGGCCAGTACCCATCGGTCTTGACGGAACGGGAAAACCCCCAGGCCCGCGCCGCAGCGGCCGGTTTTGGGGCGCTCCAGGAGCTTGTCCGGGGGATACGAACGATGCGCAGCGAGTTTACCATCCCCCCCAACACAAAATTCGGAGTCTACGTGTGCACGGCCCCGGAACGGCCTGAGCTGGCCGCCTTTTTCCAGGCAAACCAGGAGCTGGTAGCCCTCCTGGCAGGAATCGGCGAAGTCGAGATCGGTTCTGACGGAAGTCGCCGCGAGGGAGCTGTTACCGTGGTGGGAAGCGGCTTTGAGGCCTACCTTTCTGTTCTGGACCTTATCGATGTGGCTGCCCAGAGAGCCCGGGTGGAGAAGCACATCGCCAAAACGACAAAAGCCCTGAAGCAGGCCGAGGGAAAACTTCAGAGCCAGGGCTTTCTGGCCAAGGCCAGGCCCGAAGTAATAGAAGCGGAGCGCCGCAAGGCCGAGGATCTGCGTGACCAACTGGGTCGCCTGGAAGCGGTTCAGGCGGAACTTGCCCAGGGTACAGAGTAGCCGCGCCATGGTCCGGGAGAAGCCAGACGCACCGGCCCAGCCGGTCTCGGTGCCGGGCCTTTTTATCAGCTTTTTTCGCATTGGGGCCTTCACAATCGGAGGCGGCTACGCCATGGTCCCCCTGATCGGTCACGAGCTGGTGGAGGTCCGGGGGTGGCTCCGGGAAGACGCCTTTGAGGAACTGCTCCTGGTGGGGCAATCTGCACCGGGGCCCATAGCGGTCAATACGGCCCTGCTGGTGGGCTATCGCCTGGCAGGTATCCCCGGGGCCCTGGCGGGGGTTCTTGGAACGATCACCGTACCCTTCACCATTATCCTCCTCATCGCTGCCTGGTTCTCGGATTTTTTCCATCTCCCGGCGGTTGCCTCGGGTCTGGCGGGTGTCCGCTCGGTGGTAGTGGCGTTGATGGTTCTGGCGGCGTGGCGGATTTTCCGGCGGAACCATGGGGTTTCCACGGTGATCGCCACGGGAGGATTCCTGGCGGTTCTGATATGCACCGATCTGAGTCCGTTCCTGGTGGTCCTGGGGGCGCTTCTTGCAGGCGCAGCCGCAGGTGTTTTTCGGGGACGGCGATGAACCTTCTTGTGCTTCTGGGGCAACTCTTTTTCTCCTTCTTTTCTGTGGGCTGGGTAAGTTTCGGCGGTGGCCAGGCGATTCTCCCGATTATCCAGTCCGTGGTGGTAACGAACCGGGGCTGGCTGAGCACAGGGGAGTTTGTGGATCTCATCGCAATTTCCCAGATCACACCCGGGCCTGTGGCAATTAACACCGCCACCTTTGTGGGGTATCGCATAGCGGGGGTGCCCGGCGCGGTCTCTGCCACGGTGGGGCTCGTTATCCCTCCGGTCATCGTTTCGTCTGTGCTCTGTCTGTTGATGCGCCGCCACCGTGACACACCGGTGGTTGCGGGGATGCAGGCGGCTCTCAAGCCCGCCCTGATCGCCCTGATTCTCTACTCTGCCATGGTGGTGGCTCAAGTTGCCTTTACCGGGTACGCCACAGTTCTGGTGGCGGTGGCGGGGCTGGTGGTATTGCTCCGTTCCGGCCTGCATCCTCTTTGGGTTATTGTGGCCTCGGCCGGAGCAGGGGTTCTCCTGGGGCTATAGAGCGGCCCGGGGCAACTCCATAACAAAGGTTGTGATCGGGCCGGGCGTGATATACAAGGCCCCCCCGTGCCGTCTGGTGACGACATCCCTGGCAATGCTCAGCCCCAGGCCGGTCCCCTTTCCGGTTTCCTTGGTGGTAAAGAAGGGTTCAAAGACTTTCTCCCGGAGATTCTCGGCTATCCCGGGTCCGCTATCCCGGAAGGAGCAGCGGACCATCCCCTGGTCTGTGGTCGAAGTGTGTATCCTGAGGGTTCCTGGATAGGAGCCTCCTGCGCGGTAGACCTCCTCAACGGCATGAAGCGCGTTCAACAGGAGATTCAGGATCACGTTGCTTATCTCGCCGGGAAAGCAGAGAATTCCGGGGAGGGGCCTGTCGTACTCCTTGTGAACATCCAGTTTTCCCCGCAGGGCCGGTGCCGCCAGCTCCAGCGTCGCCTCGATGAGTTCATTCAGATCAGACTCTTCGGGTTCCTGGTCGGGCAGGGGGCGGGAAAGCCTGAGAAGACTCTGGAGGGACTCCCTGATCCGGGAAAAACCCTGCTCAAAATCCCGGGAGATGATCTGGCGTTCTTCCTCAATTTCTGTGCGCTCCTCTTCTGCCATTGCCCCGGGGGGGACCAGGGGGAGAACCTCCGAAAGATACCGGTCCAGAGCGAGAAACCCGCTTTGAAGAAACGTGAGAGGGTTGTTCAGATCGTGGAGCATCCCCGCCGTGAGCTGTCCCATGGTAGCCAGTTTATCCTGGCGCATCAGGGTCAGCTGGAGATCCTGGACTCGTTCATTTCGCTCTTCCAGCTCCAAAAGGGCGGTGCGCCACTGCTCGCTCAGCCGAACCCGCTCAGTGATATCGTGGATCGTCACGATGGTTCCCACGGTTTTCCCTGTTTGTTCCTGAATCGGGCAAATCCAGACCTCCAGGGAGAGCTCCGTTCCGTCCCTCTGGAGGAGTGATGTTTCGAAGTTGTAGCGCTCCCGCAGGGGGACGCCTTCAAGAAATTGTCGAATCTCCCGGTTTTCATGCCAGGGGGTCCCGATGATCAGGGAATGGTTGACCTGGAGGATCAGTTCCGTCGCTTCGTTACAGTCTATGATGTTATCGTCCAGGTCGATCACCAGAACACCGCTTGCGATATCGCGCAGGACCAGGCGATGGGCGATGGGGGTGATGCGCAGCAATCCGAATCGGTGAATTCCGATAAAGAAGGCAAACCCCGACAGGGCGAAGCCGATGGGTGTGAAATCTTTTCGCAGCCAGGGAAGAAACTCGAAGGTATAGACAAGGTTCAGGGCGATAGGGATAAGAGACCCCAGCACAACCGCCGATGACTGGTTACGGTAGAGCGCTTTTCCTCCGCCCCAGCTGCCGATAATGAGCACGGCCCCGGAGACGAGAAGGATATATACGTAGACTCCGCTGATCCAGAACCAGGGGCCGTAGGAACCCCGCACCGTCAGGAACGGTCCTCCATAGAAAAAGTGAAGCTCCTGCCAGAAAAAGGTGTGGAAGGGGTGAGTGAAGACAAGCAGGACCGAGATGGCAGGAAGTATAAAGAGCAGATAGGGCTTCCGCGATGCCACAAGGTGTTCAAACCCTGCGTAGGCCAGGGCAAAGATGAACCAGGTAATAGCGATGAGAGGGTAAAAGACATGGGCGATCTGAACCCAGAAGATCGAGGCGTTTTCGCTTTTGGAAAAAAGCTCGAGCATATTGCCCAGAAGGAAACAGGTCACGGCGATCAAGTATCCCAGGAGGGCTCGGGAAATAAGCTTTCGCCTGTAGGGCCAGACCGTATGAACGGCCAGAATCAGGAGGCAAACGGCTACAGGGGCCACTGCAACAAAGACGATGTAGTCCATTCCGTGAATCCCTGGATGTGTTACAGCGGTCCCAGATTGATGATCCGTGCCGAGAGGATCGTAAAGTCATCGTGGAGCTGCAGATCCGACGATTTTCTGTCCAGCAGGAGATCGGCCCGCAGAAGACGCTCCACGGTGGAGATAAATCCTTCGGAACCACGCTCGGCCTGGACAAAAAAGGCTCCTAACCGGTCCTTCTGGTACCCGCTCTTTTCCAGGGTTTTGTCGTCGAAGAGGCCATCAGAGAACAGAACAACCCTGTCCTGCTTCTGCAGGGAGAAGGAACTCTCGGGGTATCGCCAGGGACCCTCAATACCAAGGGCCGGACCGCAGGCAGGATCCGAAAGGTGGGTGTTCCCCCGGATAATAAACGCCGGGGGTGTCCCGCGTTGGCCTGGATCGCCTCGCCTGTCCGGAGGTCCACCATGAAGGCGATGAGCGATACAAAGACGTCCGACTGGTCGGGCAACTGGCGGATCAGGGAATCGTTCAGGCGAGAGAGGAATCGGGCTGGCGAGAAGGACTCCCCCTCCATCCTGCGGACTTCTTCCCGTGTCAACAGTTTGACGATCCCCGTTATAAAGGCGGGTTTGATACCGTGGCCTGCCACATCACCCAGAAGGAGAAGGTGGCGGTCCCGGTCCAGGGAGATGGCGTCGTAGTAATCACCCTGAACAAGCATTCCCGGTCGGGGATAACTGGCCCGTTCCAGGCTGAACCGGTTATCCCGGGGAGGATCAAGGCGAAGATAGGCTTGCTGGAACTCGCTGGCTGTGCGCAGCTGTTGCTGGATGTGATTAAAATACTGCTCGTTGTTGCGTCGGGTCTGAACGTACTCAAGGAAGCGCTCGAGTTCTGCCTCCAGAAGGGGCGGGGTCCAGGGTTTTTGAAGCAGGCCCAGTATAGAGGCTGTCACGGCCCTGCTGATTTCTTCCATGTCGGAATAGGCTGTGAGCAGCACCAGGCCCAGCCCGGGATAGCGTTGGCCGATTGTCAGAAGGAGGTCGCTACCTTTCATGGAGGGCATGCGCAGATCAGAGATGACCAGACTGTATTGCGAGGAGCTCTCTTCCAGCAACTCCAGACAGGCCTGGCCGGACTCAACGGTGTCGAGCCGGATGTTTCTTCGTTTGAGCCAGGGGCGCAGATCTCTGCGGAAGGCCCGCAGCACCTCGGGTTCATCATCAACGTACAGAATTGCCTGACCTGCCATGTCTTCGCCGCTCATAGGGAGCTCCTTTGCTGGCCTTCCGGCCAACTGGTCCTGGACCAACTGACCCTGTATTTTTACCCTGAGTAAACGGTACACCCGGATATAATCTATGGTCAAGAGATTCTTAAAATCTGGAATATTTCAAATAATCAGGGTACTATGCAACATGTCTTTTCTTGTGGCTATCGATATCGGGGCTGGCCAAAGTACAAAAGTGGCCGTATGCGTCACGCCCCATGAAATAATTCGTGAAAGTGAGTTTCCTGTGGACCGCTACGGCGGGGGGTGGGAAAGCTATTGCAAGGGACTGATCGCTACGGTTGAGTGTCTGATTGCAGAGGCCGGCCTCTCCCGGGGGGACATGGAGGCGATTGGTATCGCCACGGCGGGAATCCTTTCCCGGGACGGCTCGTTTTTGCTGGTTCACAACATCCCTTTTCTTCAGGGCCATAATCTCTGCAGCTGTCTGGGCGATCACTACGGTGTCCCCGTGGGGATCGACAACGATGCCAACGCCGGAGGCCTGGCCGAATGGAGCGTTCTGCAGGTGGAACTCCTCTACTGGGTGTTTGGTGGCGGGTGGGGTGGTGCCTGGATATCCCGGGAGGGGGAGGTTCAATATCCCGCCACGGACTGGTCCGGCGACGACGCCGAGCTTCATCCCACGGCAGAACCGGGCTATTCGATTGGCCTGGAGAAGATCATGTTGCGCCAGGTTTTTCTGGAGGTGGGAGCGAGCTTCGAGCGCTTCGAGTTTCATCTGCGGGAGGAGTACGGCCAGGATCTGTCTCATCTGGCTGGCCCTGGGGGGGACCCTGATTCACTCCGGGCTGAAATGATCCTGAGTGGTCCCGGCCGGCTTCGGCTTTTCCGGGCGGTCGTGGGAGACGACGATTTTTACACACGCTTCCTGGACTTTGATGAGGTGGCGGGGCTGGAGAACCCCGGAGAAGCAGGGAGATATATCAGCAAACTCTCGAGTATGCGCGTTGAGGCGGCGGTAAACACGGACCGGCTCTATGGAAAGATTCTGGCTCACGCCACCAGGAGCATGATCAAACGGGCCTCGGCCGACGGTCTTGCCCCGGGGGTTCCTGTCTGTCTGGGAGGAAAGCCCAGTTATGCCCTGCCCTATTTTGGTCCCAGTACGCAGCGGTTTCTGGGCAAGTTCGGGCTCATGAACTACCTTCGGCCCAGTGTTATTGACGAACGGGGTCTGAACGCGAATGTGGTGGGGGCGGGGGTTCTTGCCCGGAAGGCTGCTGAGGCTGGTTCAGCAGCGCCGTCCAAAGGGCGGCCTGAAGCAGAATTTCTGCATAAATCCTGGTAAGGGCCAGGAGCGAGATCGCCGAAGCCAGAACACCGTAGACCAGCACCCGCCGACCCGTGGAGAGAACCACCTCGGCCATGATCCAGGAGGCTCCCTGCCAGGCCCCGGCTGCCAGGAGCGCCGGGGGCAGGCTCCGGACAAGTTTCAGGGGAACTCCCGAAGAGAGGCGGATCATGCTCCAGATAACAATCGTCTGGATCGCCAGAGCACTGAAGCGGGCCACCAGAGCGAGAAGCCACGACGGTCCTGGCAGATAGGATCCGGCCAGGGCCACGGCCAGCGTGATGAGCGCACTCACGTAGATTAACAAAAGAAAGACGCCATTCAGCGCCAGCGCCCGGAGGCGTCCTGTGCCTCGTCCCAGGGGAATCCCGAAGGCCGCACGAATTACCCGGTGGATATCAAAGAAGAGGGTATGGACGGTGTAGAGAAAGACCCCCAGGGTGATGATCGAGAGTGATCCGGGGGCGCTGGCGTAGCGTTCCAGCCCCAGCATGATCGATCTTTGGGCCCCCACGGGAAGAACGTAGAGGATTTCCTGCTCCACAAGGGCCTGGACCTTGGGGGTGAGGGCAAAGCTCCCCGCCAGGGTAAGAAGGAATAACAGGGGCACCACGGCAAAGAGAGCCGAGAAGCTCAGCCCCTTTGCCAGCAAGGGGCCGTGGATTTCCTTGTAGCGGTGGTAGATCTTTCGAAGATAGCCCATCACACCCCAAGTATACGTATTTCACGGTCTCCGCGAAAGGTGATCCCGTGAAAGATGATCAGGCGTTATAGGTGCCGCTGGCCACGTCTCCTCCCGTGCCTGTCCAGTTGGTATGGAAGACTTCTCCCCGAGGCCTGTCCACCCGTTCGTAGGTGTGTGCGCCGAAGTAATCCCTTTGGGCCTGAAGGAGATTTGCCGGAAGCCGCTCGGACCGGTACCCTTCAAAGAAGCTCAAGGCCGACGAGAGGGCCGGAATGGGCAGCCCCGCCTCTATTGCCCGCAGGGCGGTTCGTCGCCACGAGGGGAGGGTTTCTGCCATGATGCCGGAGAAAAAGGGTGCCTGAAGCAGATTTTCCAGTTCCCGGTTTTCTGCAAAGGCTGCGGTGATATCCTCCAGAAAGGCGCTTCGGATGATACATCCTCCCCGCCACATTCCTGCCACCGCTCCGTAATCGATCTCCCAGGAATATTCCCGGGCGGCTTCCCTGATCAGCATGAAGCCCTGCGCATAACTGGTGATTTTTGCCGCATAGACCGCCGCCTCGAGATCTTCCAGAATCCGGGCTTTTTCCGAATCGTTCAAATCGGGCAGGGCAGGGGCTGTATCGCCCAGGATGGCGGCCGCTCGTTGCCGTTCGTCTGTGCGGGCGCTTAAGGAGCGGGCAAAAACAGCCTCGGCGATCAGCGTAACGGGCACCCCCAGGTGCGCCGCATCCACCACGGTCCATTTTCCCGTTCCCTTCTGGCCTGCTGCATCAAGGATCTTCTCTACCAGTGGGGATCCGTCCTCGTCGCGTGTCCGAAGGATCGCGGCGGTGATCTCGATGAGGTAGCTCTCCAGGCGCCCCCGGTTCCAGGAGTCGAAGCACCGGGCCATCTCGTCGCAGCTCATGCCCAGAAGATTTTTCATGATGTGATAGGCTTCGCTGATCAGCTGCATATCGCCGTACTCGATAGCATTGTGGACCATCTTTACGTAGTGCCCGGAACCGCCCGTGCCAACCCAGTCGCAACAGGGGGTGCCATCGGCGGCTTTGGCGGCGATTTTCTGAAAAAGGGTCTTCACTGCCGGCCACGCCTGGCTTGACCCTCCCGGCATGATGCTGGGGCCCCGACGCGCTCCCTCTTCTCCGCCGGAGACGCCCGTACCGATGTAGAAGAGGCCTTTGCTCTCAAGGAGGGTTGTTCGGCGCTCCGTGTCGGGGTAGTGGCTGTTGCCTCCATCGATGATGATATCGCCCTTCTCCAGGAGGGGCAGAAGTCTTTCGATGTAGGTATCCACCGTTTCACCGGCTTTTACCATGATCATGATCTTTCGGGGTGAGGAGAGGTGTTCCACCAGTTCTTCCAGGGTTTCGGCTCCAAGGATGGAGCGATCTGCTGCGGGGCCTTGAAGAAAATCCGTCATTTTGCTGACAGTTCTGTTGTGAACGGCCACGGAGTATCCCCGGTCGTTCATGTTCAAAACAAGATTCTGTCCCATCACAGCCAGTCCGATCAGTCCAATATCTGCTTTTCTCGATGTATCTGCTTTACCTGACACTCTGGGCTCCTTTGTTGCTGGTTCGTTCATCCGGGCATGCCCGGATCGGGGGAATTCCTGATCCGCCGGTATTCCGGATCCATCTGCTTCTGCAGGTGTTCTTCCGGATAATAATCTACGCATTATAGAGGCTCGAGGAAACCGCTCCCCCGGCCCCTGTCCAGTTCGTGTGGTGGTACTTCCCCGGTTCATCATTCTTTCTTTGATACAGGTGGGCTCCAAAATAGTCACGCATGGCCTGAATCAGATTTGCCGGAAGGGTGCGGCTTTTGTAGCCATCAAAGAAGGTGAGCCCGCTTGCAAGAGCCGGGAGGGGAACTTCTGCGCTGATACCTGCCGCTACGAGGCGCCGCCATCCTCCTGAGGCATCCCGGAGGATTTCTGCCAGGGGAGGGGTCAGAAGCAGGTTGGTCTGGGATGGATCGGCGTGGCAGGCCCGGGCAATATCCTCCAGAAGGGGCGTTCGGATGATGCATCCCCTGGTCCAGATACGGGCAAGTTCTGCCAGATCTATCTGCCACTGCTCCTGCTGTGCCGCGACGCGGATCACCTCAAAACCCTGAGCGTAGGTCACAACTCTGTTGGCCAGCAGGGCCTTTTCCAGGTCCCGGAGAAGAGAGGCCGGCTCGGATTTTGCAAGGCTTCCGGGTGAGGCTGGTGACGAAGTCGCTGATATCCGCCCGAAGATATCAGCCGCCTGGCACCGTTCTGACCGAAGAGATGAGAGCTGTCGCGCACACACAGCAGCTCCAACAGAAGGGAGCGGTACATTCCGATCCAGCCCTTCCAGGACTGACCATTTCCCGGTTCCTTTTTGTCCTGCCTGGTCGAGTATTTTTTCCAGTAACGGTGAGCCGTCGCTGTCGGGATGGATCAGGATCGAGGCGGTGATCTCCAGAAGGTAGCTTTTGAGAGGCCCCCTGGTCCAAAGGGAGACCGCCTCGTGCATGGCCTGGTTGCTCATCCCCAAGAGATCCTTCATGAGGTGGTATGCCTCGGCGATAGCCTGCATCTCGGCGTACTCGATTCCGTTGTGAATCATTTTAACAAAATGGCCCGCCCCTCCACGGCCAATCCAGGAGCAGCAGGATGTTCCCCGGGGAGATTTCGCTGCCAAAGCCTGAAGAATAGGAGCCACCAGGGGCCAGGCCGATTCGTCCCCGCCGGGCATGATACTGGGACCGGAACGGGCGCCCTCTTCACCACCTGAAATTCCCGCCCCGATAAACCGGATTCCCCGGTTCTTCAGGGCTGTGCATCGTCGGGCTGTGTCCTGGTAATGGCTGTTTCCGCCGTCGATTACGATATCTCCTGGGGCCAGATGGGGAAGAATCTCTTCCAGGAGGTTCTCAACGGGTTTCCCGGCCTTGATCATGAAGAGAATTTTCCTCGGTCTCTCCAGGAGCGAAAGAAATTCCTCCAGGGAAGTGGCCGGGATCAAGGGTAATGCCCCCTCCGCCTCGTCCGAAGCCGCCTGAATCAGTGAAGCCTCTCTATCGTACACTGCCACGGGAATGCCTTTTTCGCAGGCGTTCAAGGCAAGGTTTCGTCCCATTACGGCCTGGCCGATGATTCCCAGTTCGGCCAGGCGCGATTCTTTCATTCCGGTCAGGGCCGTAGCGGGTCTGGCCCGCTCTGTAGCGTGGTGCATGATCTTTCCCCCTACCGCTGGATGCGGGCGGAGCCTCCTGCGGCAAAAGCCTGAACCTGTTCCCGGTTGGCCATGGTGGTATCTCCGGGAAAGGTGGTAAGCAACGCGCCGTGAGCCCACCCCGTGCGGAGAGCATTTTCCGGACTCTGTCCCGAGAGCAAGCCGTAAAAAAGCCCCGAGGCAAAGCCGTCTCCTCCGCCGACACGGTCCAGGACATCGAGTTCGCATACAGGGGCAACCAGGGACTCTCCGTGTATCCAGGCGGCAGCGCTCCAGCGGTGACGGTTGGTGGAGGAAACGTCCCGCAGGGTTGTGGCCACCACCTTCATGCGGGGATAGCGCTGGCGCACATCGTCTATCATGGAGAGGAATGTCTCCGGGTCCAGCGAGGAATGCTCCTTCTGTGTTACGCTGGGTCCCTTGATACCCAGTCCCATCTGAAGATCCTCTTCGTTTCCCACCAGCACATCCGCCTGTTCCACGATCCGGTGGAACACGTCCCGGGCCTTTTCAGGGCCACCCCGGAGATTCCAGAGCTTTTCCCGGTAGTTCAGATCAAAGGACGTGACCGTCCCTGCCTCGCGGGCAGCCTTCATAGCCTCGATGATTACCTCGCCGGTTGTCTCCGAGAGAGCTGCAAAGATTCCTCCGCTGTGAAACCAGCGGATGCCCCGGGAAAATATCTCCTGCCAGTTGAAATCCCCTGGCTTGAGGGCTGCGGCAGCCTCGTTGGAACGATTGTAGAACACCACGGGGGGGCGGACTCCCTGCCCCCGGTCGCTGAAGACGGTGGCCATATTTGGTCCTGTCACACCGTTGTGGTCGAAATCCTTGTACAACGGGGTCACCCCCATGGATCGTACGCTTCGCCTGATGAGATCCCCCAGGGGATAGTCCACCATGGCCGAAGCGATTCCCGTTTTGAGCTGGAAACAGTCCGAAAGGTTGGCGGCACAGTTGTATTCCCCCCCGCTCACATGGGCCTCGAAGTCTCGGGCGGTGTGGAAGGGGCGCAGGCCCGGGTCCAGGCGAAGTACCAGGGCCCCCAGGGCCATGAAATCAAGGTGTCCCTCTGGTTTGATCTGCAAGGTCATAGGTTTTTTCCTTTCTCTAGAGATGATTTTTAGCGGTCTTCAGGCAATTGATGTATCGCCCCGCAAGCGCCGTTTTGATATTGCTTCTCTCATTCGCGTGATACTTTGCCGACCCTCTTCTCCCAGGTGGTTCATTATGCTCAGGTAGAGTGCATCAATAATGGAGAGCTGGGTTATTCTGGTGGAGAAAGCCTCCCTGACACAGGGGGGAGGGCATTGTTCCGAGAGCAGAAGGATATCTGCCATTTTGCACAACGGCGCGTTGGAGTTGCTGGTCATGCCGATCAGTGTTGCGCCTCGCTCTTTTGCACCTTCGGCCAGAGCCAGGGCGTCCTTGTTCGACCCGGAGTGGGAGACGATCAGGACGGTCTCGTCAGGGCTCAGTTGCGATGCCTGCATAAGTTGAAGATGGAAATCGCCGGGAGCACTGCAGTGGATACCTGTTCGCAGAAACTTGTGATAGGCATCCTGGGCGATCAGTCCCGATCCGCCCAGGCCGAAAAGATATACCCGGGAAGCGCCGATGATGCTTCGCACAGCCTCCTCGAAGGAATCCCTGTCCAGGGTGTTTTTGATATGCTCCAGGGCTGCAATGTTGGTGTCGAAGACCGTTCGTATCGCCGATGAGGCGTCGGTGGCCTCATCTTCGGTGTCGTAAACCGCTTTGGGTGGCTCTACCGTCTCCGTTGCCAGAGCAATTCTGAAGGATCGGTAGCCGTCGTAGCCGATCTTTTTCACAAACCGGAAGAGGGCAGATTCGGAAACCCCGATGGTATCTGCCAGCTCCTGGAGCGTAGGGTACACCGCCGCCGAGGGGTTCGAAAGGATGAACTCCCCGATCAGGCGCTCTTTACTGGAGAACTCGTCCAGGAGCGATGAGATGATATACAAACAGCTTTGGCTTTCCATCATGATAAGAACGATAACACGAAAGAAAATTTCATGCAACGAAAGAATTTTTCTTTTTTCCTTGACTCCCCGGAATTCATGCCTCAGAATAAGTCCGTGGACCAGAACAATAACCGTATGAGGGGGATGGAGCGTTGTTAGTAAATGTGATTTTAGGAGCCGCCTGCATGCTATTTGCTGTATTGGCCTACACGCAAACAGGAAGTTTACCAGCTCAAGCCGCTCTATTTCCAAAATTAGTCATTTTTGGAATGGGAGTTTCTGGTTTTCTGTTGATTGTGGATACCCTTACCAGGCATCGACGAAGGCGACTGGCAGAAGTCATATCTATTAATTTGCAAACAGCAATTTATCAGATTCTGATCCCTGGGGCCATGATGTTGGTCACATACGGCCTTCTGCAACTGATCGGCTTTTATGCGGCAGGGTTTCTACTCATACAAATGGTATTTTTCTACCAGCCTTTTCGGACAGGGGGAGTTAGACCAACCCTTTCCTATGTGGCAAAAGGTGTAGTTTTCGCCGCTGTTACTATGACGGTAATGTATATTGCATTCACGCTACTGCTAAAGTTGCCGGTTCCAAGAGGTTCCTTTTTCAGTTAAAAGCATCTGCGCGGAAGCTCTGTTGTCATGACTTTATTGTGAAATGATAGGAAAAGGGAGGTGGTTAATGGAGAAAAGTTTGGAATTGTTTTAATTTAAGTTTTGGATCGCGAAAATTAATCAGGAGGAAGACAAATGAAGAAAATGGCATTGATGATTATCATGGCAACACTGGCAGTGGCAGTGGCAGCGGCAGGGGGTAGGACGGAGGATGGTGCGACTGAAACTGGTCACTTCCCTGCTCAAAGCATTCGAATTCTTGTCCCCTACAGTGCGGGCGGTGGTGGTGATACAGTGGCAAGAATTGTCGCCGACTCGCTGGGCAGGAAACTGGGAGTTCAAGTCAATGTGATTAACCTGGAAGGTGCTGGTGGTGAAATTGGTATCACCGAAATGGCGCGGAGCAATGCCGATGGTTATACGCTGGGGGTCTTCGGATATCCCGATAATTTTGTGTTGGAAAACACCAGAGAGACCGAGTTTCAATTCGACAGTTTTGAATACCTGGCATCCTTCGATGATATGCCCATGGGTATATTTGCAGGACCTGGGAGTAGTTTTCGAACCATTGATCAGCTAATTGCCTACGGAAAGAAAAATCCAGGAAGGCTCACCATTGGCGAATCGGGTGCTCTTGGTCTGCTTCATGCGCTAGCTTTTTCAGATCTGCTTGGCATCGAAACCACACCAGTTACTCTTTCGGGGGGCGCTGATTTGATGAACACATTACTGGGTAACCACATTGAGTTGGCGTCGACTTCTTCCATGAGTCACAATGCAATAGTTGACGCTGGAGGACATCCAATAGGATTTGCGGCGGCTGATAGAATGGAAATGTTTCCGGGAGTACCCACGTTTAAGGAACAGGGAATCAATCTTGAAATGGGAGTCTCCCGTGTGTTGGTTGCTCCTAAAGGTACGCCAGAAAATGTGTTGACAGTTATTACTGAAGCGCTAGATATCATTGGTGCAGATCCTGATTTTCGGGAGAGATTTGAAATAGCCACTCTGCCCTATCGATATATGAACCGACAGGAAGTGAACGATGCATTACAACGTTCGAATAATGTGCTGATGCCAGTTATTGAAAGGAATCGAAAACGATTCTAGATAATGTTGATTGATTATTGCACTTTGCTTTGAAATCCGTTCAGTTGGCAGGAAACTAAGTCCTCTCGACTGAACGGAAAAATTGCTGATGACGCTCGTCAGGAGGATGAGTCGATGGAGAATATGCAGCTGTTTTGGGGATTAATGTCTCCCGGTGTATTGATGATTGTACTCAGCGGTGTTCTGATAGGTATTGTAGTCGGGGCCATTCCTGGACTGAATGGAGCTATCGGTATTTCGCTCTTGCTACCCCTGACTTTTACCATGAGGCCTGAGTTGGGACTCTTGCTACTTGGGGGAATCTATATGGGAGGGATGTACGGCGGTTCGATTACTGCGATCCTCCTGAATGTCCCGGGGGATGTGGTTGCGGCACCAGCAGCCATGGAAGGATACCCCATGACGAAGCAGGGCCGATCGAAAGAAGCACTGTATTATTCAATTTTTTCAAGTATGTTTGGAGGATTCATTGGGGTTCTGATTCTGATTTTTTTCACTCCTCCCCTGGCTCGCTTTGCGCTGAAGTTTGGCCCGGCAGAAATGTTTTTTATCGCTCTTAGTGGATTGGTAGTTATCGGTGCTTTAGAAGGAAATATTTTCAAATCGTTATTTGCTGTCACATTCGGTCTGTTTATCAGTACCATTGGCGTTGACATGATAACGGCTTCTCAACGTTTTACTCTAGGTAATATGAACCTTCGGTCTGGAATCTCGGTAGTTCCTGTGGTGCTGGGGCTGTTTTGCCTGGCAGAAATGTTCTTAAATATCGGAAAAAAAGCAAATGAGTCCGTTGTCTATAAAGATCAGGAGATTACGCGTAGGTCGGTGATTAAAGAAATTCTTAAACATAAGATTTTGGTGGTAAAATCATCCATGATTGGCACTTTTGTGGGGCTTTTGCCGGGAGTAGGCACGACACTGGCAGTTTTTCTTTCATACGGGGAAGCCAAGAGGGCCTCAAAAAATCCTGCTCTTTTCGAGAAAGGGAGTCCTGAAGGCATTATCGCCGCCGAAAGCGCCAACAACGCGACTGTGGGAACATCGATGGTGCCACTTTTAGCGTTAGGGGTCCCGGGCAGCCCAACAACAGCCATTATCGCAGGTGCATTGATCATTCACGGAATTATTCTTGGTCCTAGTCTTTTTGTGAACCGTCCAGATGTTGCGTATATCTTTATCTATGGAATGCTGCTCACTGTGATTGCTATGACTCTGATTGGTGCTTTTGGCATCAAGTACTTCTCTTATATCCTAAAAATTAAGATGGAATATATCGTTCCTCCGGTACTGGTTTTCGCGCTTTTTGGCGCGTACAGTCTGCGGAACAATATCTTTGATGTGTTGGTTGCCATTGTGTTAGGAATAGTAGGGGCTTTTTTTAAAAAAACAGGTGTTCCACAAGCCCCCATCATTATCGGATTGGTGTTAGGAGGGCTTATTGAAACCAACTTAATGCGAGCAATGACTATTGCAGGTGCGCAACGAGTTTCGCTACTTAAGTATATGCTGACAAATCCGTTGGCAATTTTTTTGATGGTGATGGTGGGCGTGATCTTTCTTGTCGTTATTAAGATGCGTATAAGAACTCAGTAAAGCACTCGTTTGGTTATCGGACTTATATCAAAGCACCAAGCCTGCAATCACGATTAGTGTTTTTCAAAAAGCACATCATGTTATTTCGTGCAACCATTTTGCTGTTCTTTTCGCGAGGGTTCTGCCTTCAATTTTTCATCGCTTTTCCTGCTCAGGCCAGTGCGTAATTACTCCAGCCCCTCCGGCCGGGGGGCGATTGCAGCGATCATGCCCAGCCCGAAGAGGTAACGCCGGTGAATTTCCTCCAGGACTCCCTCCTGGTGAAGTTCCCGGGCTGCATCGCGGAGGCGCAGAAGGAGGTGTTCCGGCGTATCGAGGCTACAGGCCATCCATACCACGTCGCTGTCCAGGGTCAGTACGGGGGTGAGGTCCTGCCAGGAGTAGCCCAGAGTCTGGATCTCCACGGCCGTGGGCATCTCCCGGCCCGCCATGAGGTCGATCCGGTCCAGGAAGAGTTTGGAAATGTTCTGGTCGTTACGGACCACCGGGTCCAGCTGGGAGGGCTCGGAAAATCCCCGGGCCAGGAGGAGTTCGTGGAGGTTGTTCCCCCGCACCACGCCCAGCCGGTAGGGTCTGGCATCGTCCAGCGACCCAAGGCGGATATCATTCCGCCGGGTGAGGCGAAAGAGGACCGATGTGATCGGGGGGCTGCTGGGGGCGATCCAGTGGAACTGTTCTTCCCGCTCGGGGGTTCTGAAGACCGTCATGATCATGATTCGCGGTTCTTCCCGCACCAGGTGCATCGCCCGCGATACGGGGTATTGGGTGATGGTTTCAGGGATACCGGCCCGCTCAAGGACGGCTCGGACAAACTCCGTGGTTATGCCTGTGATTTCTCCCTGGTCGTCGGTATAAACGTAGGGAGGGAAGCTCCCCGAAGCGACAACGTGCAAATCCCCTGCAGCAGCCCCTCCCGGAAGGACGATAACCATCCAGCACAGCGTGCATACCAAGGCAACAAACCCTTTCATACTGACCCCTCACTCGTTTTACCTGATTGCCTGGTGTGGTTTGGTCTCTTTGCCCCGGCCCGGAACATACCCCCGGGCCACACGCACCAGACGTGTTGTAATCTCTGAATAGTATACTAATGGAATCATTCTGTGTCCTCTATGGTTGAACCGGAAGCAGTTGTCCGTTAGAATTTCCGGAAGATGGCACGGTTCTGTAAAGCCAGCGTGGGTGTTCTTGCTCTGGTGGTCCTTGCAACCGCCGGGGGAGAGCTCTGCGCCCGAGAGTACCCCAAGCCTCTGGCACTGGTGAATCCCCTTCATGGTGTGGATCAGGGCTCCTCTCTCTGGATGCCCGGGGGTGATTACGAGTTCGGTCACTGGCGATACGATTTTCGCGGGAGCGACTACGATCTTTTTGAGGCCCGGGCCGGGGGTGCGGCGACGCTTTTCCAGCTTCGGGGTGCCTTTGCCGGGGGTGTCTTCTTTCGCTCGATCCTCACATCAGGACCGGGGCCCGAGGATTGGGATCCACCCACACGGGTGGAATGGCGAATGGACGCCGTGCAGTTTGAGTACGGAGCCACCGCCGCAGCGCGGCTGGGCGCCGGCAGCTTTCTGGCCGAGTACTCCCGCTCCAGTTTTCATCCCTTCCGGGACGATGCCGAAGAAAACTACCGGGTCACCACCACGGACTACCTGCGCCTGGGCTACGCTCCCGATCCGGTCTGGCTTGGACGCTGGAGAGTGAAGGGGGCGTTTCGGGGTGGATATCTGACTCTGCTGGAGATGTGGAACGCTCCCTACGACAAGCCCCGGGCTCGTTTTAAGGCGACCCTTACCCTTCAAGGCCATGAGGTGTCTCCTGGTGTCCGTCCTGGCTGGTTTTTTCTGGCGGAGCCTGCGGTGCTGGCGCTTCGATCGGGTGGTATCGATCTGGACTTTTACGGCGAGGCGGGGCTGCGCTTTTCGGGAGATTTTGGCAGGACCGATCTCTTTCTCCACGCCACCCGCCACGGTGACATCGAGGAAGTTGAAGAGAAGGAGGTCCCGGTGTTTCTTCTGGGGGCGGCGATCCGCTTTTCCGTGAGCCCCGGGGCAGTGCCTCCTGGTCCGTGATCCCCGGTCAGGCTGGAGAGGGCTGCTCGGTCAGCCGGACCAGGCGATCCACATCAAGAACCAGGGCGGGCGTGCCGTCTCCCAGAATGATCGCTCCCCCCACACCCTCAACCCCTTCATAGAGGCTGCCCAGAGGTTTGATAACGGACTGGTAGGTATCGTGGAGAGCGTCCACCACCAGGCCGATCCGCTGGGTCCCTGCAGAAACCACCACTACGTGGCGATGAGGTGGCGGCTGATCTGTAGTGAGGCGAAAATACTCCCGCAGATCCAGCAGGGCGAGAATCTCTCCGTTGTAGTCGAAGAACATCTCCCCCTTGCGCCGGGGGATCTCCGCCAGATCCAGGCAGCGTTCGATATAGCTCAAGTTGATGAGGTAGAGGTTGTTTCCGATTCCTGCCAGCAAGCCCTCTACAATGGCCAGGGTGAGGGGAATCCGCAGGGTGATCGTGCTCCCTTTGCCGGGAACCGAAGTAACCCGGACTGAGCCGGAGAGTTGTTCCAGGTTTTTCTGGACCACGTCCATCCCGACGCCCCGGCCCGAGACGTTTGTTGCCTGTTCTGCCGTGGAAAAGCCGGGAGCAAAGATGCATTGCAGAATCTCCTCCTGGCGGTAATCCTGCCCCGGCTCCAGGAGCCCCTTTTGCTCTGCCTTGGCACGAATTCGGTCGGCGTCCATGCCGCCGCCATCGTCGGCGATGGTGATGAGTACCTGCGCTCCTGCGTAGGCGGCGCTGAGCGTTACCGTCCCTCCCGGAGGTTTCCCCCGGGATCGCCGCTCTTCCGGTGTTTCGATGCCGTGATCCAGGCTATTACGGATAATGTGCATCAGGGGATCTTTCAGAAGATCGATAACCGTTTTATCCAGCTCGGTCTCGCCCCCCTTGGTAACCAGGGAAACTTCTTTTTTCAGTTCCCGGGAGAGATCCCGCACCAGCCGGAGGAACCCGCTAAAGAGGAGCTGAATGGGAACCATTCTCATCTCGATCGCCGTGGTTCTGAGTTCCCGCACCAGGCGGTTCATCTGTTCGCTCATCTGGAGGAAGGTATCGTCCTCGCTGGCCTCGGCCGTGTGGGCCAGGTGCGCCTGGAGCGCCACGAACTCTCCCACCAGGTTTACCAGGGCACCCAGCTTATCGGTGTTTACCCGGATGGAGGAGCCTGCCTCGGCGGAACGGCGGCTTTCCCGGTTTTTCTGAACGTAGCGCTGTTCTTCCAGGGCCGACTGTACCCGCTCGGGAGAGACAAAGCCTTGTTCCACCAGTTTCTCTCCCAGGAAAGCTCGCTCGCTGATAGCCGCTTCCAGGGAGGCCGTGTCGATATCGCCCCGTTCCAGCAGGATCTCTCCCAGGCGCTTGTAGGGAATGTCTGCTTCGCCCATGTCGTCCACCAGGGTGAACTCTACCAGGGCGTCGTCGCCCACGAAAATGAAGATATCCTTCAGTTCCTGTTCCGTTGCCGTGGTGGTAAGCAGTACATGCCAGGTCAGGTAGCACACCTGGGGGTCCAGTTTTTCCAGGGGTGGGACCTGATCAGAGAAGCCCATCACCAGGGATGTTCCCAGGTCTGTCAGTTCCTGCAAGAGCAGGAGAGGGTTGTTCCCGTGACGAAGAAACCGGGGTTGAGGAGCAATGTGGATGCGCCAGGTTCGTTCCGGGCGAGCTTCCCTGGTGCTTCCTGTGGAGGGCGTCTCATCAGTGTTCGCGCCAGCCTTCCCGGAAGGGCCCTTTCCGGCAGGGTCGTAGACGGCAAAAGCGGCCTGCAGTTCTGCTGCCCGTTGACGGATATCCTCCGCCGGAGGGTGCGTCGTCAGGAGCTCTGCCAGGATATCTTTTGCCTGGAAACTCAGGGAGAGCAGCCCCTGCGAGGCCTGCTCCTTTCCATCCCGCACCAGGGCAAAGACTGATTCCACCTGGTGGGCCAGCGCTACCAGAACATCCATGCCAAACATCCCGGCAGATCCCTTGAGAGTATGAAGATTCCGGAAGGCCGCCCCTATCATCTCGTGATCGGAGGGATTCTCTTCCAGGGCAAGGAGATTCTGCTCCAGTGCTGCCAGTAGCTCCTGGGCCTCATCACGGAAGGTTTCCAGCGGGTCAGCGTGCATCGACATGGTCAGCTGTTCCTATGGGTTTTAGCCCGGCAAAACGAAGCATCTTCTCTATTCTCGGCGCGGCCTCACCCGGGTCAATGGTACAGGCCTGGCCCGCCTCCCGGGCGGTGCGACTGAGCGAGAGCAGTACCTGAACGCCTGCCAGATCCAGGGCATCTGTCCCGGTTAGTCGCAGGTGGATTGTTCCCTGAAGGGGGAGGGCTTCCTTCAGAGCCTGATGCAGTTCCGGCGCGGCGGCATAGTTCAAGTTGCCCCTGATGGTAATCACCGTTCGGTCTGGTTCTCGCTGAATTTGAAGAGGCTTCATGATCCTGTCAGAACTCCAGGGTTCGGGTAATCTTGGAGACCACCTGAAGAAGAGACTCCTTCTCCACCGGTTTGGTGAGCCATGCCGTGGCCCCGGCGGCCTTGCCCTCCTGCTTTCGCGTATTTTCGCTTTCGGTGGTAACCATCACGATGGGAACCGCTGGGTTGATCTTGCCGTGCCGCACCTGGGTGATAAACTCCACGCCGTTCATATTGGGCATATTGTAGTCGCAGAGAATTAGCTCTATCTGATCGTCCAGTTTTTCCAGCCCCTCAGCCCCGTCGGCTGCCAGGACGGCCTGGTAGCCTGCCTCGGAGAGGATAATCGAGATAATTTGCCGCATGGAGATCGAGTCATCCACCACAAGAATTTTTTTTGCCACAGTCTGTTCTCCTTTCCTCACTACAGATCCGCACTACAGATCCTCGTACAAATCCTCGTACAAATCTTCGTTGCAAGAGCTCATTGAGAGGTCTCTTGAGGGGCATCATTCCGATGCCCCTTCGGACGTTTTCTCTGGCTCATTCGCTCAGGGGTAACTTGAGGGTAAAGCGCACAAAAGACCGGGGAGGGTCAGCGGTGTAGTCGATTCCGTTTCCTGCGGAGATCCATCCGCCATGGCGCTTCACCAACTTTCGTGCCACGTATAGCCCGGTACCATCGCCCCATTTCTCCTGGTCGCTTCGGACGGGGAAGGCCTCGATGGTATAAAAAATATCGAAGACCAGTTCGCTGTAATCGTAGGGAATGCCCACAATGGGTTGCCCCGATTTATCCCTGGTGGTGCTCTTCTTTGAATCGTTTTGCAGGATGATCTCGAGAATTTGCTGGCCCGTCTCGGGTGATACGGCCAGCCCCATCTCCAGAATGACCCGGGATCCCTCGGGGGAGTATTTCAGGGCATTGATCAAAAGTTCCTGGAGGACATCCTTCATTTTTTCCCGGTCCAGAGTCACCGTGCCGGGCAAAGCGGTCCGGGGCGGCACCTCTATGAGGGATCTCCCGGAATCGGCCGTGAGGTGCGGGAAAAGCTCTCTGCAAAAACCAAAGAGTTCTTGCGTTACCGCCTGGGTGGGGTGCCTCTGCAGATTGAGCTCCAGCTTGTCCAGCTCCCCGATAAAGGTGATGTACTGAAAGATATCCCGTTGTGCCCTGGCTGCCGTGAGGATCATGGTGTAGAGCTCGGACCCCAGAACCACACCGGTGCCATCGTCGGTGGGGGTTACAACGCTTTCCAGGAGATCAAGCCACATGAACCCCCCGGCCTGGTTGACCGTTCGCGAGAGGAGCCCCACCATTTGCTCTGTCTGGGTGATGTCCTTGGCCGCATAGAGCTGGCGCCAGTTGGCGAGTTGCTTGTTCTCCAGCTCCATCAACTTTCGCTCTTCTTCCACCTGGCGGATCAGGCGCTGCTGCTCCCTCTCTTTCAGATTTTTCTGCACCCGGAAAAGAAGGTTTTCGGGGATTGGGGGTTTTGTAATGTGGTCGTCGGCGCCCTGTTTTACCAGAGCCACGGCCAGCTGGATGTCGGTGTTTCCCGTCAGAAAGATAAAGGGAATCTCCTGGTTTCGGGACCGAACCTCGGCCAGGAACTGGTCTCCGTTCATTTGGGGCATGTAGTAATCAGAAAGGATCAGATCAAAAGTATCCAGACAGAAGGCCTCCAGGGCCGACGAGGGGGAGAGGTGACAGCTCGCCTCGTAACCGGCGTGTTTCAGGACCTTCTCGATCAGAAGGAGGCTCGCTCTGTCGTCGTCTACGACGAGTATTCTGCTCATGGTTTGTCTTCGCTCCCGGCGGTTTGTTTTCGGGGCCTCTTTCGGTGAGGCCGGTATGCAATCACCATACCCATTTTAGAAGCTCCTGATGGAGGATGCAAACCATCTGCACCAGAGTTTCTTCGGTTTTCAACGGGTCTTTCAGTAACGGTTGCACAAAGACCCGGGAACCGATCACTATAGGCCCCGTATTGCAACAGGATCAATTCACTGGAAACAAGACACCATAATATACGGAGCGTGTGCTGCTATGTCGACCTTGGTAACCCGGGTAGCCAAAACTCTCAGATCCTACCTCTTTCTCACCGGGGGGCTTACCCTGGGCGCTCTGGGCTGGGCAGGGTTTATCATCCCTGCCGGGATCATCGGCGGGGGAGCCACAGGAATCGCCACGGTTATCCATTTTCTCACCGGCCTTGATATCGGTGCGGCAGCGCTGGCAATCAATCTCTTTCTGATTGCCCTGTCCATGAGAATTATCGGAGCCTCTTTCGGGATCAAAACGATCTATGCGATCACGGTGTTTTCGCTTCTTCTTTCTCTGGTGAGCCGTCAGGTCACCGGGCCGATTCTGGCAGAGCCGATGATGGCCATGGTCACGGGAAGCATTCTGGCGGGGGTGGGCAGCGGAATCGTCTTCCTCAACGGTGGGAGCACCGGTGGTTCTGATATCATCGCCATGGTGATCAACAAGTACCGGAATATCTCCCTGGGTCGGCTCCTTCTGTGTATCGATACGCTTATTATCAGCAGCTCCTTTTTCCTTTTTCGCTCGCTGGAAACGATGATCTACGGTTTTGTCTGCATGGCGATTCTTACCTACACGGTTGATCTGATCATCAATGGTACCAACGAGACAGTGCAGTTCTTTATCTTTTCCCGGCGCCACCGGGAGCTGCAACACCACATTATCCACGTGGCGCGGCGGGGGCTGACGATTCTTCCCGGGGTAGGGGGCTACTCCGGCCAGGAGGTGAAGGTGCTCATGGTGATCGCCCGCAAGAGCGAGAGCCAGGTGGTGTTGCGCCTGATCAAGGAGATTGATCCTGAAGCGTTTATTACCATGGGGACCGTCTCGGGCGTCTATGGTCAGGGGTTTGATACGATCAAAGCCTGATCCACCTGCGACCTGCCTGGGTTCTGGTATTATTCCTCAGGCTACAATATCCGGGGGAATCCACCGGGCCAGGCAGGCTTGAAGGCGGGCTTCGGTTACCGGCTTTGGCAGCACATCGTTCATTCCTGCTTCGTCGCACCGTTTCTGCTGGTTCGGCAGGACTCCTGCGGTTATCGCGATGATCGGTGTCGACTCTCCTCGCTGGTGTTTGCGGATCTTCCTGCTCGCCTCAAGGCCGTCCATCTCGGGCATCTGGATATCCATAAAGATGATCGCGGGCTGAACAAAGCGGACCGCATGGACCGCCTCGGCTCCTGTGCGGCAGGCGAGCACCTCGGCCTCGGGGACAATCTTGCCCAGCTGGGCTTGCAGCAGCAGGAGATTGGTTTCGTCGTTTTCCACAACCATGACCAGTGGTTTTTTCCGGCCTGGTTCTGGTGAAACAAGCCGCTCCCGAAGATCCTTCCGGGGCGTGTCGAGTTTTTCCAGAAGCTCTGTCAGCACCCGGAGGCGTACTGGTTTGGGGAGAACGCCGCCCAGGTGATGGTCCTCGGCCAGGCGGGTTGTTCGAGTTGCGTCCAGGGCCGAGGGGAGGACGACAAGGCGCTCACTGAAGCGTGAGGCGAAACCGGGTTTATCCAGGAGTTTCCCGGCTGTGGATGGAGGAAGGAAGATGAGATCCGCCTCTCCGGTGCGGGACCTTTCGGGAGATATCCAGTATTCCAGGGCCTCGGCGGGATCGGTTTCGATCTCTGCGGTGATTCCCGATCTTGCCAGATAATCCTCGAGAATGGTCAGGGCTGGGCGGCTGGAATCAGCCAGGTAGACCTTATGCAGGTGCAATGGTGTCGGTGGAGCAGGAAGGGGTATCGCCGCTTCGCAACGCAGGGAGAAGGAAAACTCGCTGCCCCAGCCCTCGCGGCTCTCCACGGAAAGTCCCGGCCCCACCTTCCTGGCCAGCCTGTCGGCGATCGCCAGGCCCAGCCCGAGGCCTTCGTGTTTTCTGGTGCTGGAAGAGTCTGTCTGGAAGAAGGGGCGGAAGAGGTTGCGCCGCTTCTCCTCGGGGATTCCGCCCCCCGTGTCACGAACCCGGATAGTGAGGAACCCCGTCTGAGGGTCTTCCTGGGGAGTGTAGCCAACGATGATCCCTATTTCCCCCTGATCGGTGAACTTGATCGCGTTTCCCAGGAGATGAACCAGAATGTTCAGCGCCTTTCCTTCGTCGGTCACGACCGACGAGGGAACCTCCGGGGCAATGTGCAAAAGCAGTTCCAGCCCTTTCTCCTGGGCCGGGTGCAGTACCGAATCGGTGACGGAGTCAAAAAAGGAGAGCACATCGATCGTTTCCAGCCCTGATGTGGTCTCTTCCTCCTGGAAGGCCCCATCGAGCCGGGCAAACTCCAGGATCTGCGAGAGGATTTTCAGCAAGGATTGGGAGGAGTTCTGCAGATAGCCCAGGTACTGGCGTTGCGCCTCCTCCAGGGGAGTATCAGCCAGAAGATCGGCGAAGCCGATGATCCCGTTCAAGGGAGTGCGCAACTCGTGGCTCATGTTGGAAATAAACTCACTCTTGGCTCTGGTGGCTGCCTCGGCCTCGCGCCGGGCCAGCTCCAGGCTCAGGTTTTGCAGTTCCGTGTGTTCCACGTAGCGAGTAAGCTTCTCTTCGGCGTCCTTGCGGTCGGTAATGTCGATCATGAGGCCATCGATAAACCACTCCTTCCCCAGGGGGCTGTACCAGACAAAGCCGCTCTCGTAGACCCAGCGGATATCTCCTGATTTGTGGAGAATCCGGTACTCCGTTGCGTAATGGTGGTTCTCTTCCCGGGCTCGCTGCCGTTCGCTGGTGATTTGGGGGATGTCCTCGGGGTGTGCCAGGTTCAGCTGCTTCGGGGCTGCCAGGAGTAATTCCGGGGGAGTGTAGCCCGTCAGATCCTGGACTTTGCCGTTGATGAAGGAGAGGGGGCTGGCGCCGGAGATGCGGGTTCGAAAGATGACTCCGGGGATGTTTTCCTCCAGAGAGAGAAACCGGTGTTCGCTCTCCCGCAGGTGCCTCTCTGCGATGTAGCGTTCCGTGATGTCCTCGAAGGAGATGAAAAAGCGTTTTTCCTGACGAAAGGAAAGCCACTGGCAGAACCGCAGGGAGCCGTCGGCAGCCCGAAGACGCAGGACGCACCGAAAGGGTTCATCCTTGAGGTCTTCCTGGTGATCTTCCCGGGGGCGGTGCTGCATTGCCTGAAAGGTCTGCTCTGCCTGGTTCTGATCGTCGCAGAAGATGAAGTCGCTGTAGCGTGCGCCCTGCACCTCCTCAGGGGAATAGCCCAGGATGCGTTGCCAGGTCTGATTTGCCTCGACGATAATCCCCGAAGAGTTTGTGGTGCAGAGTAGCCGTGAGTCCAGGGGAGCAAAGCGTTTCAGAAGATCTTCCATGGCTCGTTACGCCTTTCCTTTTTCAGGAGATGGTTCTTCCAGACGCCTCCGAAGCTGTTTTTCCAGTTCATCCCGGTTGATCGGCTTGGTGATAAACCCCTCCATGCCTGCGACATAACAGCGGTCTCGTTCCTCTGTGGTGGCTCCCGCGGTGAGTGCCAGAATTGGTGTTGATCGTTGGGCCTTGATTTGTCGGGTTGCCTCCAGTCCGTCGCATTCGGGCATTTGCACATCCATCAAAATAAGATCCAGGGGGGTTCTGAGAGCGATCTCGACAGCTTCCAGGCCGTTGACCGCTTCGTGGATCACCCAGGCAGGTGAGATTTGACGGATGATCGCCTTGACCAGCATCATGTTGGTGCGGGAGTCTTCAGCGATCAAAAGGTGCTTCTCTGCTGTCGCGGGAATTTCCGGGCCAGAGGCGACGGAGGCACCCTCCTCGTCGGGTATCTCCTGGTTGGCTGTCTCCTCGTCGGGCGTCTCCTGGTCGGGCCGGGTGAGCTGGCTCAGACGCGAAAAAAGCTCCTCGCCCCGGACCGGCTTGGGGAGAAGAACATCCACCCCCAGGCGGCGTGCCTCCTCAAGAATCGCGGGATCGTCCGAGGGACTGTGGAGGAGCACCAGCCGACAGGTTCCCTGGTTGTAGCCCAGGTCGTCGTGGAGGTGGCGGATCGTCTGAAGGCCGTCCAGAACGGGCATGTGATAGTCCATAATGACAAGATCGTAGTGAAGGTTCTCTTCCAGATGGCGCAGTGCCGAGAGCCCGTCGGGGCAGTCCTGGCCGGGCACGCCCCAGCAGGAGAGAAGGTCCTTCAAAATGGAGCGGCTCGTGGCGTTGTCGTCGACAATAAGGGCTTTTTTGAGGGGGAGGGTGTGCTTGCAGGGCATATCAGGATTTCCGGACTCGCCCGGCAAAACGGGCAGATCCAGGGTAAAGCCGAAGGTGCTTCCTTGGCCGGGGCTGCTTTCCAGGCTGATCTCGCCCCCCATGGCGCGGGCCAGCCGGTGCGAGATGATCAAGCCCAGTCCGGTGCCGCCAAAGCGGCGAGTAGTGGAGGTATCGCCCTGGGAAAAGGCGCGAAAAAGGTTTCCCTGTTGGTCGGGCGAAATGCCGATTCCCGTATCACGGACCTGAAAGGTGCACCGGCAGTGCCCTTCCGGCCCCGGCCCGCACCGGACCTTGAGCTCAACCTCGCCCTGGTCGGTGAACTTTACGGCGTTGCTCAAAAGATTGACAAGAATCTGTTTCAGCCGCATCGGGTCGGCAAGGACCCTTCGCGGGAGCCTGGGGCTGCAGTTCATCAGCACCTCCAGGCCTTTCTGGAAAGCCTGCCAGGAGATGATCTCTGCTGCTTCTGCTACCACCTTGGGCAGATCGGTCTCCACCGTGTCCACCTCGAGTTTTCCTGCCTCGATTTTGGAGAGATCCAGGATATCGTTGATGACCGCCAGAAGGCTCTTGCCTGAGGTGATGGCGGCTTCTGCGTAGGTCCGCTGGGTGTCGTCCAGCTGTGTTTTGAGAAGGAGTTCGGTGAAGCCGATCACCCCGTTCAGGGGGGTGCGGATCTCGTGGCTCATATTGGAGAGAAAATGCGACTTGGCCCTGTTTGCCCGTTCGGCGGCCTCCTTGGCCTGGTGGAGCGATTCCTCGGCCTGGAGCCGTTGAAGGGCGCTTGCCAGGGTGTTGGCCAGGACCTGGAGCAGGGATATCTCCCGGTTGCTCCAGTGGCGATGGATTCGCACTGCGTCAAAACCGAAGAACCCCTGGACCTTTTCCCCCACCATCACCGGTACGCAGAGCAGGGATCGTATTCCCTGGCGCTGGAACTCCTGCTGTTCAGTCCGGGCCTCCCGGGGAAGACGATCCATATCCTCGATCAGGAGAACATCTCCCCGCAGGAGTTGCTCATGGGCCCAGGGAAAGGTTTGCAAGGGGAGATTCTGGCGTTGTTCCTGGAGTGATTCGATCCCCGGGGCGCACCACTCGTGGCTGTTACTCAGGTTGGGGTGATCCGGGGAAAACTCGAAGAGGTAGCTGCGGTCGGCGCCGAAAAAGTGGCCTGCCTTGGCGAGCATGGATTGAACGGTTCTGGAGAAGCTCTCCCGGGAGACCCCGACAAGGTGAGTGGATATTTCGCTTACCATCTGCTGGAATCTCGTGGATGCTTCCAGCTCCAGTTCGGTCTCCTTGCGCCCGGTGATGTCCCTGATCAGGCCAAGTACGTGGGTGGGCCTGCCCGTGGTGTTGCGGATCACCCCGGCCGATTGCTCGACCCACCGCAGGACGCCGTCGTTGCGAATAATGCGGTGTTCGCAATTCAGGGAGTTTCCTTCGGGCAGGGTTGTCACGGGCTTGTGAAGGCGAAGAACCTTGGCACGGTCCCGGGGGTGAATCCGTCGGAGAAATGCACCCAGGGTTCCCTCGAAGGAGCCTTCAGCGAGGCCGAAGATCTCCTCGCACTCGGGAGACCAGAAAAGGTGGCCCGTGGCCAGGGTGAGTTCCCAGAGGCCTGTGCCGGTAAACCGGTGAAGCAGGGCGACACGTCGTAATTGTTCTTCCGATGAATCCCGGGGCTTCTCCATTTACCCTTCAGTTTAAGGGGATCAGGCGCGTTCGCGCCACCCTGAAAGGAGGAAACTCTCGATCATCACCGGACGAATCCTGGATTTGACAGTCCCCGGGACGATCAGTAAAGTGTGGAGGAAAACAGGTAAAACCCGAGCGGGGCCTGATCTGTTTCCCCAAGGAGTAGCGCTTGATCAAGACCCGGTTCTTTGTTGTGATCAGCCTGTCGATAATTCTGGGGTTCTGTGCCCTTACGGGTTTTCATGCTCTGCAGGAAGGTGAGCGGACACGCAACTTTATTCGTGACCACGAGATTCGTCCTCTGGGCATGGCCGTTGCAGCTCATCTCGATCGCACTGCCTCGCAGTATCATCGGGTGGGGGAAGAGTTGCTCCGGGACGGCCTTCTTCGTGACTGGATACGGGGGGGCGAGGAGGATGAAGAGGAGCTTCGCTTTTTTCTCGAGAGCGTCCGGACCCGCTTCGACATGATCGAAACCAGTATTGTGAGTGATCTCACCGAGACCTTTTACAGTACTGACGGGCGCACCCTGGTGCTTGATCCGGATAATCAGGATCGCGACGGCTGGTATTACCTGTATCGGGATAGCCTGGTAGAGACGAATATCGACGCCTGGTACTATCCTGAAAAGGGCCAGGTCCTGATGTGGGTCAATGTGCCTATTTTCGACAAGGATGGTTCCTTTCTGGGTGTAACCGGCGGAGGAGTTCTGGCGGAGGATTTCACGCGAACGCTCCTTTCCTTTGGTCAGCTTCCGGGTGTAAACGTTTACATGGCGCGGCGTGACGGGCGGATTGTCTATGCCGGGGATGAGTAGCTGGTCCGGTCCGGAACAAATATGGACGATGTCTGGGGAATCCCCGTAAGAGAGCTTCTTTCCCGGAACCAGGTCGGAAAAGACTATATGGTTCTGGAGCCCCGAGGGGTGGGTGGTCCCCTGATCTGGGCGAGCCATTCCGACGAGTGGAACACCTACCTGGTGCTGGAGAAGACAGGGGAGGTTGTGGCGGCCCGGGCCCGGGCCACGGTTCTCAACAGCCTCCTGGCTGGTGGTGTTCTCACAATATTCTTTTCTGCGGTGGTCATCCTGATCGTTCGGGGGGCGAGCAAGCAAATAAACGAGCAGGCTCGGCGGCTTGAAGAACTTGCCGGTCAGGATTCCTTGACTGGTCTGAATAACCGGTTGCGCTTTAATACCCTTGTTCAGAACGAACTTGCCCGGACGAGGCGGACGGGAGAGCCGGCCTTCCTGGTTATCCTGGATCTGGACTACTTCAAGAATATCAACGATACCTGCGGACACCCTGGGGGAGACGCTGTTCTCGTGGGGGTCTCCCGGGTGATCCAGGAACAGCTGCGGAGCACCGATCACGCCGGGAGGTTCGGAGGAGAGGAGTTTGCGCTCCTCCTGCCCGACACAAACCCGGAGGGGGCGATCCAGGTTGCGGAGAAGATCCGCTGTGCGATCATGGACTGTCCTGTTCCCGGGGGGGAGGCTGTTTCCCCGGTGACGGCGAGCTTTGGTGTGGCCCCGCTGCGTGTTCAGGACGGCGTGAGCGACGAGGACCTCTTCCACCGGGTTTATACCGAGGCGGATCAGGCCCTGTATCTGGCAAAACAGCGCGGGCGCAACCGTGTCGAGACCGCCCCGGAGAGGACATGACCCAGACGGTACGGCGGGGGTTCCTTCGGGATACCCCCACCGCACCTGGAAGATATCAGGTCAGGGCGTCAACAGCACTTCGCTCGGAGGCGAGGGCTGCTTTGTATCGACTGTAATACTTTGCGAACCCCTCCAGATCTTCCGGTGTGGGCGAGACAGTCTGTATCGATGCTCCGGCGAAAACTCTATCCAGGTAGTCAGGAAGATTCCCGCCACGGTCTTTCAGAAAAGCTGCGAGCAGCGCCATCCCCCAGGAACCGCCCTCTCCTGCGGTCTCCATGACCGAACAATCGCATCCGATAACTGCAGCAGCAATCCTCTGTCCTACCACCGGGGTGGTGAAGAACCCCCCATGACCGGTAATTCGTTCCAGAGCAGCCCCCTCTCGATCGCGCAGAACGTCAAGGCCGATGCGCATGGCAGTAAGAGCCGAGAACAGGTGTGCCCGCATGAGGTTTGCTGCGGAGAAGCGTGCGCCGGGTGAGCGGAGAAACAGGGGGAGACCGTCTGTGAACCCCGTCAGGTGCTCGCCTGACCGGTAGGGAATCACCGTGAGCCCTCCTGCATCGGAATCCCCCTGAAGGGCCAGGGGTAGAAGCGTTGAGAAGCTGTCGTTCGTGGAGGCCGGAGCGCCAAGGGCGCAGGAAGTTTCGGTGAGGAGGGAGATCCAGTCGTTGAGATCGGAGGTGCAGTTGTTCGAGTGAGCCATGGCTACGCTCTTGCCATCGGGTGTGAGAAAAACATCGATCGCCTCGTGATGCCCCGAAAGGGGTTGTTCGAGGACCACCATGGCAAAGGCCGAGGTTCCGGCAGAGACATTCGCAGTTCGTGGGCGGATGCTGTTCGTGGCGATCATTCCTGTGCCCGCATCACCTTCGGGGGGGCAAAGGGGCGTTTCCGCAGAAACGGTCCCCGTAGGATCAAGGTCAGGAGCGACGCTATCCAGAAGTCGTCCTGCTTCTGTACCGTGGGGAAGAACCTCGGGGAGTATGTCCAGGAGTCGGAAGGGAACATTCGCCTTTTCGAGCAGCGAGTCGAAGAGGTTCACGTATGTTGTATTGTAGGTCATCGTCTCGGGGTCCACGGGGAACATGCCGGATGCTTCGTTGATCCCCAGGGCAAACCGTCCCGTGAGCTTGTAGTGAATGTATCCTGCCAGAGTGGTGAGGCGGGCGAGGTGAGGAACATGGGATTCCTTGTTGAGTATGGCCTCGTAGAGGTGGGCGATGCTCCAGCGCTGCGGGATGGGAAACTGAAAGATTTCGCTCAGTTCCTGCGAGGCCTTTTGGGTCCTGTTATTGCGCCAGGTGCGGAAGGGGGCCAGAAGATTGTCCCGGGCGTCGAGGGGTAAATAGCCGTGCATCATGCCGCTTATGCCGGCCGCAGCGATGCGTGGGGTTTTATCGGGGCAGCACTTGGCGTAGTTCCCCAGGAGGGTCTGCACGGAGGTTTTTAAACCCTGCCAGGCATCGTCCAATGGGTAGGACCAGAATCCATCGACCTGGGAATCCTGCCAGGTATAGGAGCCCGATGCGACGGGTTTCCAGTCCGAATCGATCAGGACTGTCTTTATTCGTGTTGATCCGAGCTCTATGCCAAGAACCAGCTCTTGTTTGTTCATCGTGTTTTCTCCTTGCTATGACCGGTTCCCCGGTATGATCGGGTCAGTTCCTCCGGAGGAACCCCGCAGAATGATATCACGGGAAGGGAGAAGCAGGTACAGGGCAATTTGCGAAGAAACATGTTGACGGATCAGAAAAGCCATGTGACTATAATCTGTATGACAGGTGGACAGGTAAACAGATTTTTCCGGGTATTTTGAGGAGATGTGGTGGTCGAGACAAACTATGAAATAAAGAGGACGAACCTGTATGAGCAAATCGCGGATAGCCTGGAACGGGCAATCATCGCGAAGGACTCAGAGCTGATCCGGAAATTGCCGTCGGAGCAGGAGCTGGCCAAGCGCTTTCAGGTGAGCCGCACTGTGGTCAGGGAGGGGCTGAAGATTCTCAAGGAGCGGGGTCTGATTGACCTTCGCAACGGGGGTGGGTCCTATATCACAAAACCAAAACTGGAGACAGTTTCGAGTGCCCTCCAGCGAATCATTGAGATCGATGAAGTTGATAACGAGGATCTCCACGAACTGCGACATATCCTGGAAGTGGCTGCTTGCCGTCTTGCTGCGGTTCACATCACTGCCGAAGAAGTCGCGCGGTTGCGAGAGATAGTTGCTCGCATGGAGGATCGAAGTCTTTCTGTGGACGAGAGGGTCGAATACGACTCGTCTTTCCATATTGCAATCGCTCGGGCGGGTAAAAACATTCTTCTCGAAATGTTCGTTGAGGTGATGACCACCCTGACCCGCGAGTATATGAGTAAAGGCGTGTTGTTGCGAGGCGGGATAGAAGATTGCCTGAAACATCACAATTTGGTTGTTAATGCCATTGAATCAGGGGATCCCGATAAAGCAGAAAGTGCGATAAGCGATCATCTCCGCGCTTCTCACGAAAATGTAACTATATACGATTCAATTGAAAATCCAGATAAGTAAGCGATAAATCAGAATCAAACCGTTATTTTATAACGATAATTACCAGAATTGGGGAGGTTGTTTTGAAAAACTATTTTGTTGCGGTGCTCGCTCTCTCGTTTGTATCTTTTTCTGTCTTTGCGGGTGGAAGTGGTGAATCCTCGTCGGAGAAGCCGATCGAGATCATCTACACAATGACAGCAGTTCCCGGAGATGCACACACTCAGGCCATGTATGTCTTCAAGGAGACTGTGGAGGAGCTGTCAGGAGGAACGATTAAGATTCTGGCCTACGATTCTGCTTCCCTCTTCCGCCAGGAACAGGAGCTTTCGGCTGTGCGATCAGGGCAGGCCGATATGACGGCAATTGCGGCCCCCTGGTTGACCGATGGTTCTCCCTGGGTTTCCATGTTTACTGCGGGATACATGTTTGGCAGTTACGGCCACATGTCGGAAGTTCTGAATGGGGAAGTAGGACAGGAAGCCTTTGACCGGATCGCCCGGGAGCAGGGAATTCGTCCCCTGGGAGCACAGTATCTCGGAACACGGCAGATCAACCTTGTTGAGGATCGCCCTGTGAAAACTCCTGCTGACTTGCGAGGAGTGAATCTCCGGATGCCCAACTCCGATGCCTGGTTGTTTCTGGGCCGTGCCCTGGGTGCAAACCCGACGCCGATCTCTTTTTCCGAGCTCTACATGGCGCTGCAGACCCGGACGGTGGATGGTCAGGATAACCCGCTGCCCACAACGCGAAATGCGATGTTCTATGAAGTTACCCGCTCTATCAGTCTTACCAATCATGTCGTTGACAGTGTGTGGCCTGCAATCAATGAAGCCAAATGGCAGTCCTTGAATGATCAGCAAAGGGAGTGGATCCTGGAGGGCGTTCGTGCCGGAATTGCACATTGCGATGCAACTAACATCAAGGCAGAAGCAGAGTTGATCGAGTACTTCAGAAGTGCGGGAATGAAGGTCTACGAGGCTGATATCGATGCCTTCCGCTCTCATGTACTGGAGCAGTATTTGGAATCTCCCTTTTCCAGATCCTGGGATATGGATCTCTTTGAGCGGGTCCAGGCTGTAGATCGATAAATCTACCGAGGTTGTTGATTTCGGCAGGAATCTTTCCGAGATACGGGAAGGTCCCTGCCGGTTGTGTTTTTGGAAGAGGAAGAAGAGTTAATAGAATGCTGAAGAACGCCTTGCGGCTCATAACAAATTTCTTTGAGATATACGTACCGATTGGGGCATTTTTTGTCATGTTCGGTACTTTTCTCTTGCAGGTTTTTTTTCGATATGTCCTGCGTTCACCCCTGACCTGGACTCAGGAAGTAATTGTTCTCAGCTTTGTCTGGGTTGTGATCTTTGGTGCCAGTTACACCATGAGGGAAAAAGGACATGTAAAGTTTACCATGGTGTATGACATGGCTCCCCCCCGGGTGGCGGCTCTCCTGCGGTTTGCCGGAAACGCTCTTATTGCGTCCGCCCTGTTTTTGTTAATTGTGCCATCGTTTAAATACGCTCTCTTTGTAGGATTTCAACGTACAGCTGTATTCAGGGTATCATACACCGTTGCTTTTCTCCCCTTTTTATATTTATTGATTTCTTCTATCTGCTACATCGTGCCCGAACTGTACGAGGACATACGTGTTATGCGGGGTGATATCGAAGATAGTTCCGATCATGCGGTATCAGAAATTATTCGAGAGTCTGTGGAAGCTTCCCAGAATATCGACGCGACGGAGATTTTTCGATGAGTTTGCCAGTTTTTGCTGCCCTTGTATTGTTTGTCCTGATTTTCTTTTTGCGCATGCCGATCGCTCTGGGTATGCTGGTTTCTTCAGTCGGATATTTTATCCTCCGGGGTGCAGATCTCGGCATGGTCGCAAACCAGGTAGTGAATACCTATTTCACAAACTTTGTCATTATTGCGGTTCCTCTCTTTATCTTTACGGCAAATGTGATGAACTCCGGAAAAATTACGGCGATGATCTTCCGCTTTGCCGATGCCCTCTGTGGAGGGATGCGGGGAGCCCTGGGGCACGTGAATGTCCTGGCATCGCTCATTTTTGCCGGTATGACAGGTTCCGCCATTGCCGATGCAGCGGGATTGGGAAAGATCGAGATAGAGGCAATGAACGACGCAGGGTTTGATCCACCCTTCTCCTGTGCTATCACAGCTGCCTCCGCCACGATCGGGCCGATTTTTCCGCCCAGCATTCCTCTTGTTATCTATGCAATGCTCTCGGGAACCTCCGTGGGGGCCCTCTTTCTGGGGGGGATGATCCCGGCTCTATTGCTCACGGTTTTCCTGATGGTTTACATCTCGATTATCGCCGCCGTCAGGAGCTATCCGCGAGGGAAGTGGCTGGGGCTTCATCTCTTTCTCGCGCTGACGTTGCAGGCCCTGCCCGCATTGCTCACGCCTGTCATTCTCCTTGCAGGGATCTACACGGGAGTGATGACGCCCACCGAAGCGGGTGCAATCGCGGGGCTGTATGCACTGATCGTCTCGGTGGGTGTCTATCGAGCCCTCGGATGGAGTGATCTCTGGCAGATCATGAAGAACTCGATCCGCGATATTGGCGCGACCAGTATCATGATAGGAGCTGCAGCGGTCATCTCGTACATTGTTGCAAGGGAACAAATTGCAGCTTCCCTGGGCACCTGGATCCTCTCTATATCAAATAGCCCCTGGGTCTTTCTTCTTCTGGTCAACGGAGTGATCCTGCTTTTGGGAATGGTTATCGATACATCGACAATCCAGTTGATTTTTGTTCCTATTCTCATTC
Organism: Alkalispirochaeta americana; assembly: GCF_900156105.1. Taxonomy (NCBI): domain Bacteria; kingdom Pseudomonadati; phylum Spirochaetota; class Spirochaetia; order Spirochaetales; family Spirochaetaceae; genus Alkalispirochaeta; species Alkalispirochaeta americana. Next base: position 16,920 of record NZ_FTMS01000013.1, on the reverse strand, counting down.
CCGTGGCACGCGCTCTGGGAATCGATTTGATACACTTTGGACTGGTTGTGACTTTTAACATGATGGTCGGTTTGTCCACTCCACCCTTTGGCATGCTTTTATTTATCACATCGTCAATATCGAATACTTCGCTGAAAGAAGTGATGCGTGAGATTCTTTTTCCAGTGCTCGCTATGATAGGGGTGCTCTTGATAATTACCTATATTCCAGATGTTGTGCTTTTTCTGCCAAGAAGATTCGGAATGATGTAAGCGGAATATTCTGGAAATCATCATAATATTCGCATTTTTGTGCAGACTGATTTTAACGTTCTTAGAGGAGAATCTCTGTGAAAAAATTCAAGGGTTGCTGGCCGACGATGATAACTCCCTTTACGGAGGATAATCGAATCGATTACCCCGCAGTGGAAAGACTGGTGGAGTGGTATATTCAGCGTGGCTGTGATGGTATCTTCGCTGTCTGTCAATCGAGCGAGATGTTCTTTCTTACCGAGGACGAGAAACAGGAGCTTGCCAAAGCTGTTGTATCGCTGGCGGGGGGACGAGTGAAGGTTGTCGCCTCGGGGCATACTGCAGAGGATCCTTCCGAACAGATAGATCAAATTATGGCGATGGCCGAGACGGGAGTTGATGCGGTTGTCCTTGTAAGCAATCGCTTGGCAGATCCTGATCAACCGGAAGAGCTTTTTCAGGAGCGAGCGGAGGCAATTTTTGCAGCCACCAGGGGTGTGCCCCTGGGAATGTACGAATGTCCCTATCCCAAATTACGCCTCTTGGACACGGCCTTTCTGCGCGACGCCGCCCATGCGGGGAAACTGGTTTTTCTGAAGGATGTGAGCTGTTCCGGGGAGATTCTTCAGGAGAGGATACAGGCCGTGGCAGGCAGCAGTCTGGCTTTGTTGAATGCCAATACGGCAACGTTGCTCGATTCACTGATCGCCGGGGCGGATGGGTACAACGGAGTAATGGGGAACTTCCATATCGATCTCTATAAGTGGTTGTACGATAATTTCAGGAAGGAACCCGGCCTGGCGCGCAAGGTCAGTGATTTTCTCACCGTTTCGGCCATCATCGAGGCGCGAGCGTACCCGGTGAGTGCCAAACACCATTTCAACATCACGGGGGTCCCCATGGAAACCTGTTCCCGGGCGCTGGATTCTGCTGCTGTTCTTAATGAGAACGGGATTCGTGAGATCAACAGTCTGATCAGGATGGAGAGCGCCCTCCGGCACGAATTGGGTTTGCCGTCATAACAGCGGGAGATGCCCGCACCTCCTCTCCCCCCGGGATGGCAGGGTCCGGGGAGGGAGCAGCGCCTGTCTAGGGAGTGTGATCTGCCGTGGCGCTTTCCGCGCGCTGTTCGGGAAACATCCCCAGCCGTATCTGCAGGTAGTGGAAGACCTCCTTGGCGATATCCACGGTGCAGGCCTTCTCCAGCCCGTCAAAGCCGGGTGAGCTGTTTACCTCGCAAATCTTGAAATGTCCTTCATCGAAGAGGAGATCGACCCCGGCGATCTCCAGGCCAAGAATCCGTGATGCCTCCACGGCGAGCCATTCGATCTCCGGTGTCATGGGGTATTCGCGGACCATGCCTCCGCTGGAATAGTTTGCCTTAAAGGCCTCTCCGTTGGTGTAGCGCTCCATACACGCCACGGCGCGCCCTCCGATGGTGAAAACTCTCAGGTCCCGTCCATAACTTGTCTGGATGAACTCCTGGATGATCATATTGACCTTGGAGTTGGTAACCTCGATCAACTGAAACAGATCAGAACAGGATTTGCGGTCCTGCGCGAGGAATACGCCCTTGCCTTGCGATCCCGAGAGCGTCTTGATTACTGCAGGATAGCCGATATGTTTTTCTACCAGTCGCTCGTCGATCGGGAACTTCACGAGCATCGTTCACGGTACCGGAATGTTGTTCTCGGCCAGAATCTGTTGTGTATACAGCTTGTCCTTGACGGTCTCAATGCTGTGGGCCGAGTTGAACGTCGGCACTCCCAGCCGTTCCAGATGACGGATGACGGCCAGCGCAAAATAGGCGGTGCCGGGAACAAGCAGTATACGAGAGGTACAGCGGGGGTTCCTTCGGGTACCCCGCGCCAGGGGCGGTGAGAACAGCCCGGATCTCAAAACAGGGTTGATTAGAATAAAATTGCGCGAACGCTTATAATTGCCCCATGGACCGCGTGGACAGACTTCTCACAGCGACACTGCTCTGGTTTGTTCTCTTTCTGCCCTTCCCGGTGCAGGGCCACGCCGAGCACCGGCAGATCCGGTTGGCGAGTGCTGAATATCCACCGTATTTTGGAGAGTTCCTGGATAACCAGGGCGTTATCACGGAGATTGTTGTTGCGGCCTATTCGCGGGTTGGCTACGAGGTGGAGGTCAGCTTCATGCCCTGGTCCCGCAGTTGGGAGATGACCAGAAAGGGTTCCTTTGACGGGATGTTTGCCCTGTGGCACCGGAAAGATCGGGAGCAGTGGTTTGCCTTTTCGGACCCTCTGCTTCCAAACGAACTGGTCTTTTTCAAACGGCGAGACAATCCGGTTGCGTTTGATAGTCTTGAAGATCTGCGAGGGTATCGCATCGGGACCCACCAGGGCTATGCAAAGCCCCTGAGCTTTGCCCGGGCCCCCTATCTGCGAACAGAAGACGCCGCAACGGATGAGCTGAATATTCGCAAGGTCTATCACCGGCGGGTGGATCTGATCGTGATAGACAGGGTCGTGGCACAGTATCTGATCACCAGGAATTTCCCTGACTACCAGGACGAACTGGAGGCGATGTATCCGGTCCTGGAGTACGAGGCGCAACATCTGGTTGTGTCCAGGCGGGCCGCAGAGTACCGGGCCAAGCTGGACGATTTCAACGAGGGGCTCCGGCTCATTACTGCAGACGGAACGCTCGAGCGAATTCTGGAGAGCCATGGATTCTGACCCCTGAGAGATCGGAATCCTTTCCATCGGGTTCTGGACATATTACCCGGTTGAGACGGGCTTCGGGATTGAGGTACATTGTGGGGCGATGCGGATAAAGCACAATGTAGATATCAACGGTTTGCTCGGTTTCAGCCTTTCCGGTTTAATGTTCGTGGTCTCCGCACTTCGTACGGGTGATCGGTTTGCTCTCGCCGGGAGCATAATATGGATTCTCTCGTGCGCAGGATGGATATGTGCCCTCCTGCGACGGGATCACTCGCCTTCTGCTCCAGAACCTCAAACACGCAGAGCCGATCAAATCCATTCTTCCGATTGAATCTCTCCTTCCAGGGAAAGAATGATCGCCTTGACGGGAACCCGCCGCTCAGCCTGGCCCGCTGCTGTCCGTGCGAGCGCGAGAAGTCCGCTGCAACAGGGAACCTCCATAATGAGTACAGTCAATGTGTTGATCCTCGATTCGTCGATCATCCGGACGAGCTTCTCCAGATAGATCTGCTGTCCCTGGTCGAGCTTGGGACAGGCTATTGCCAGAGCCTTTCCTTTGAGAAAATCCCTGTGAAAGTTCCCTGCCGCATAGGCTGTACAATCCGCTGCAACCAGGAGATCTGCCCCCTGAAGATAGGGCGCTGCCGGGTTCAGCAGATGCAGCTGAACTGGCCACTGACGAAGTTCGCCTGATTGGGCGGGAGCGGATTGGCCTGCTGGCGCGACCGGTCCCGGATGTTCGTTTCCTGGAGCCCTTCGCAACATGCGAGCTGCCGACCCGGGGCAGCCGCCGCCGTGACCATGAAGCTCCTGGGGCTGATTTGCAAGAGGGTTCGGAATTCCCCTCTTTTCCAGATAGGCTTCGGCCTGTTCGAGGTACTCCTTCTGGTTGTGTTGCCGAAGGTGTTCAAGGTGAGCCCTGATCACCCTGGGGCCGCCTGCGGTGATCTTGTCCATTACCTTTTCCTCGTCGTAGGGTTCGGCCTCCCGTTTCTCGATGGTCATGGCCCCTGTGGGACAGTGACCCACACAGGCGCCGATCCCCTCGCACATCAGGTCCGATATCAGGCGTGCTTTTCCGTCGATAATTTGCAGGGCGCCCTGGTGACAATTGGGGACACAGTTGCCGCAACCAACACAGAGGTCCTCGTCGATTTCAATAATTTCTCGCATCATGGTGAGAGGATACAGCGGGCCATCGCCTGCGGTCCGTAACCTGTGATACAGTGGGAGCGAATTATGGACAGGATTCCTGACCTTTTCTGGAAGAATGCACCTCTCTTTCACGGTCTTAACTCGGAGGATCGAACCCGCCTGGCCAGGGAGTATCGGTGGACCCTCTCGAGCTACCTGCCCGGGCAGTATCTGGCGACCATGGGGGATCCGATCGAGAAGCTCTTGCTGATCGCCCGGGGGACGATCGCTGCCGAGGTGATCGCTCCCAGGGGAGTTCTGATTATGGAAAGGCTGACCCAGGGGGCTATGCTCGCGGGGCCGGTTCTGTTCACCGCTGATCCGCGTTTCCCGGTGCAATTGCGCGTTCTCGAGGAGACGGGGATTCTTTCTTTGCCCCGCTCCGAAGCGCTTTTGATGCTGGCATCGTACCCCGGGGTGCTGGAAAATTTTTTGCGTGAAGGTGGCGAAAAAATTCTCTTTCTGGCCGAGAAGATCAGGCTTGTGCAGTTTTCATCGATGCGACAGAAAATCGCCGGTCATTTTCTGGAGCTGGCCCGGCGCCAGGGGGGCGACGATATCCGGCTCAACTACACGATGGAGACACTGGCCGATCTCTTTGGGGTTACCCGCCCGGCCCTCTCGCGTTGCCTCGGGCAGATGGTAGATGAGGGGAGTGTGACGCGACTGGGCAAGGGGCACTTCCGGGTATCCCCGTCGGAGCTGGAGGCAATTCTGGAAGCGGATTGAATGATCTGGAAACGACAACCCCTTTTAACCACTGTATTGGCAAATAGCATTGACCACTCCGGCTACAACGTACCCGTTGTTGACACGGGTACTTGGCATTAGCCAGGGACCACTTCCTTTTTCCCTCTCTGGGGATGGAAACAGCAACCCCTCGTCCAATCTGGAAAAACGATTTGGCCATAAATGCCCGAATGATTGCGATGTCATCGTTAGGTCTGCGACCACGACCACGATAGCCGGAAGCACAGTGGAAACGGCAACCCCTATTGTGGTCAATCCTGTTTTCCCCGCGCTGGTTAGTTTAGTTTGCCGTTTCCACCTACAGAAAATACGGCAGAGAGGGATTGATGCCCAAGATCCGCGCCGACCAGGGAATCAGTCGTGTGTTGAGTGCGGAAGAGCAGACAGCTTTTCTTGAAGAGCTTGCACAGTATCCAAAACTGACCGCCGGAGCGGTGTACCGGAAGCTTCTGGAGGAACGAAGAATTTCCACGCGGATTTCTTCCTCCTCGCTCTCCCGGATCGTTGTTGCCGCGGGGATGAGCCGGAATGAGCGTCTCCAGGAAGCGGTGCGGGAAAAGAGCCTCAAGTTCGAGTTCTTCGCCCCCTTGGAATGTGTACAGGCAGACTGCATGCACGGGCCCTTGGTAGCGAATGATACTGGAAAGCGGGAGAAAGCGATCCTTCTGGCTTTCATCGACGACGCCACACGACGAATCGTATACAGCGAGTTCTCATTCACCGAGCGATCGATGATCTTTGAACAGGGACTCCGGCATATCCTCTCAACACACGGCCGAATCGGCCGGGTTTACGTTGATAACGGAGCCACCTTCATCTCCAGCCAGACCAAACGGATTCTGGACAGCCTCCAGGTGCTTCTGGTGCATTCAAAACCGGGACGACCTCAGGGGCGAGGAAAAATAGAACGGTATTTTCGCACTGTGCGGGATTCGTTTCTCCGCCCCATGGATACCGACTCGTTGAAAAGCCTTGCGGATCTCAACGCCCGCTTTCATACCTGGCTTGAGAGTGAGTATCACCGTAACCCCCACCGGGGATTGAACGGGAAAACACCCCTTGAGGCGTGGCTTGAAAAGGCACAGCACATCCGCACGATCGATCCAACGGTGGATCTGGAGACGATCTTTTTCCACGAGGAATACCGGAAGGTGCACCGGGACAGCACGATTACAATAGCAGGAACCCTCTACGAAGTCCCCTCGATTCTGATCGGGAGGAAGGTGAAGTGCCGCTTCGATCCGCATCGTTCGCTACGGCGAATCCATATCACCCATGACGGGAAAGACTTCGGAGAGTGCCGGATCGTGAATACCTACGACAATACCCGAGTAACCCGTAGCGAGGTTGACCCGGAAGTCTTTGAGGAGAGTTCCTCTGTGGAGCATCCCAACGTGCTGGCCGGGCTTTCCGCCTCGCGATCCTTTGCCGGGGGTGGACAATGACCCGGGAGATGCTCAGTCACTTCAATCTCAGTACACCACCCTTCTCAAAGGAGATCGCTACCGACGACCTGCTGACATTACCCTCGATGGATATTCCGCTGAATCGGGGGTGCGGACGTTTTGTATACCTCCGAGACAAGCCGTGACGTGGAAGAAAATATCCTAGGCAATCCGCTGGAAACATTTTGGAAGAACTGTATTTTCCGGTTTTGCGGGGTAAAAAACGTCTACAGACGATCCTTCAGTATCGTCATGCCCAGCTGGAAACGATAAATCTGCCTTAAGGGTCTGGTATACCTTGTAGCCGTCACGCTGTAGATACCCGCGGCACCCCCTGGAGAAGTGCCCGCAGATACTCCTTCTCTTTTTCAACTCAATACGGTTCTAATTTTTAAAGCAGACTAAAGATACAAATGTAAAAATAAAGAGACATAAAAAGCAATAAAGCCAGAATTTTCCTGATTTAATGAAAAAAAGAAAAAGAAATGTTGACAATTCGTATAGCAATGTTATAGTTAAAAAAAGAAAGAGAAGACATGAAGAAACTGATAGACGACGTGCGATTGATGATTAAAGTGTGTGATCTGTATTACAACCAGAATATTGGGCAACAACAGATTGCCGCCATGCTTCATATTTCAAGACCGACTGTCTCACGGCTTTTGGGTTCTTCTAGAGAAAAGAAAATTGTCAAGATTCAGGTGTCAAATCTAGAGCTCGTAAAACATTGGGAAATAGAAAATCAATTAAAAAGCATATACAAATTCAAGGATGTCGTGGTCGTAGATTCTTGCCAAACAGAAGAAGAGATGAAAGATAAATTGGGCAAAGCGGCAGCCAGGTATCTGGAGTATCAGATTACGGACAATAGCATTGTTGGTATTTCCATGGGATCTACCTTATATAGTGTTGTAGACCATATCACGGAGCAAAAGGCAGAGAATGTTATTTTTGTTCCACTAATTGGTGGCATGGGGCGACTTCGGATGGAATTACATTCGAATAGTCTCGCAGAACGTTTGTCAAGAAAGTATAAGAGCAAATTCATTCCATTGCAGGCTCCGGCACGAATTTCCAGTGAATTGGTACGAGATGATCTGATGCGAGAAGAAAGCATAGCGAAAGCGATGAAATATGCAGAAAAAGTAGAGCTTGCAATCGTTGGCATTGGATATCCTAATGATAATTCTTCCATCACGAAGACAGGTTATTTCAAGGATAATGAGATAGAAATATTAAAAAATAAAAATGTTGCTGGAGAGATATGTATGCAATTTTATAATATTGATGGATACACATCTGCTTATAGAAATGACAACCATGTAATGGGACTGGTTCTTTCAAAGCTTCGTAGAGTTCCCATATCTATCGGTGTAGCGGGAGGTATTGAGAAATTTCGAGCAATTAAGGGAGCAGTTAAGGGAAGATATATAAATGTTTTAATTACAGATTTTGATTGTGCCAGAGTGTTGATTGAAAATAAATAGGACTCAAAATTTCGTTTTTATTTTTGGGAAGAGAGGGTAGGGTTGTGATGAAGAAAGAAGATGCGCTAAAAGGAGTGAGAATGTTTGTCCTGGATATGGATGGCACCGTATATCTAGGAAATCAGGTCATTGAAGGTGCAGTTGACTTCATTCGTGATTTAGAAGCCTCGGATGAAAAAGATTACATATTTTTCACAAACAATTCTTCAAAAGTTCCGTCATTTTACGCTGAAAAACTTCGTCTTCTTGGTCTAGAAGTAGATAAAAGCAAGATTTTAACATCAGGTGACGTTTGTTTGAGTTACATAATAAAAAACTATTCCGGTAAAAAAATATACTTAAACGGCACGGCTCTTTTAAGAGACAACTGGTTAGAAAAAGGAATAAAACTTGTAGATAGCGATCCTGACGTAGTGGTTCAAAGTTTTGACACTGAGATGACATATGAAAAGATTGATAAAATATGTTCTTATGTCAGGAATGGTATTCCTTTTCTTGCGACTCATGTTGATACTAACTGCCCAACAGAAAATGGATTCATGCCCGACTGTGGTGCGATATGCAGTTTAATTACAGAATCTACAGGAATTGAACCAAAATATCTTGGAAAACCATCTAAAGAAGTAATGGATTGCATATTAGATACCACTGGATACAAGAGAGAAGAAATATCTTTTGTTGGAGATAGATTATATACTGATGTTGCATGTGGCGTAAATAATGGTTCAAGAGGATTTTTGGTATTAACCGGTGAATCTACCATGAAAACGGTAGGGTTGTCTGATACAAATCCTAGCTGCATATATGATTCGCTGGATGAAATGCGAAAATATTTATATTAGAGGAGAAGTTGTATGAGAGTTGTTTTTGGAAGTGATCCCAATGCTAAGGTTTTTAAGGATCAGTTGATAGAGTATACAAAGACTCTTGGCATTGAAATAGTTGATTTTGGTAGTGATGATCCTATTTATGCAAATACAGCAATTAGGCTGGCAGAAGCTGTGTCTGCGAAAGAATTTGATCGCGGTATTATTGTGTGTGGTACAGGAATAGGTGTTTCTATTGCAGCAAACAAAGTTAAGGGTGTTTATGCTGCTTGCATTCACGACATATATCAGGCGCAAAGAGCAGCTCTCTCTAACAATGCAAATATCATAACAATGGGTTCTCAGGTGGTCGGAATTGAGCTTGCGAAATGCATGGTAAAAGAATACTTCTCTCATGAATTTGATGAAAACGGAAGGTCTTTTTTGAAAGTTAAAAAAATAGTTGATTTTGAAAACAATATTTATAGGTGATATTGTTTAAATTAAAACATTTTACTCCAAAAAAAGGTTTTTAAAATATAAGTCAGACTACTGCTGTTGTAAATGGGATGGTTAAAAGCGAATGAATTCAGAAAGTCGGTTAATGGAATGGAGAAAAGCATTGTTGCGACCGCATGTTGATTGAGGGTGATAATTTCAAAAACGTTGAAAATTATTATTTAGCTTGATAAATAAATAATAATTGATTCTGCGCAATTCTGCTGAGGTGCGGTTTGCGACGATAGATGTAAATCTCAGTTATTTTTTGGTGTGAATTTTACATTTTGTAGTTGAGGGGGTAGTAAATCGTGAACAAGTTGAGACTTCAGAAAATGGCCAACGAAGTAAGAAGAGGGATCATTGCAGGAGTCTATGCCGCAAAAGCCGGTCATCCCGGCGGTTCATTATCGTCAGTAGAAATATTTACATACCTTTATTTTGAGGAGATGAATATAGATCCTGAGAATCCAAAGGATCCAAATAGAGACCGGTTTGTACTATCGAAAGGACATGCTGCACCGGGGCTCTATGCTACACTTGCCAACAGAGGATATTTCCCAGTTGAAGACTTACTAACGCTGAGACAGAGTGGAACGCATTTACAGGGACACCCAAGTATCGCACATACGCCAGGCGTTGACATGTCAAGCGGTTCTTTAGGACAGGGATTTTCTGCAGCGGTAGGCATGGCACTCGCTGCAAAGTTAAAAAACAAAATCTACATGGTATATGCCCTTTTAGGGGATGGTGAGATCCAAGAGGGCCAAGTCTGGGAGGCCGCAATGTTTGCAGGTCACAAAAAACTGGATAACTTGGTGGTTATCGTAGATAACAACGGACTTCAGATTGATGGACGGTTAACAGATGTCTGTTCTCCCTATCCCATTGATGAGAAATTTAAGGCATTTGGTTTTCATACAATCTGCTTAGAAGATGGTAATGATTTCGACCAGATCAACTATGCCATGCAAGAAGCAAGAGAAGTAAAAGGGATGCCGGTAGTCATCATAATGAGGACTATAAAGGGAAAAGGAATATCCTTTATGCAAGATCAAATATCCTGGCACGGAACTGCACCAGATGATAAGCAGTATGCACAAGCAATAAAAGAACTAGATGAAGTGGGGAAGATTTTATGCCAGGGCTAAAAAAAATTTCGACAAGAGAGAGTTATGGGAATGCTCTTGTTGAACTAGGCCAGAAACATACCAATCTAGTAGTCCTAGATGCAGATCTTGCTACTGCAACTAAGACAGGAATCTTTAAGAAAGCATTTCCTGAACGTCATATCAACTGTGGAATCGCAGAATCAAATATGATGGGAATTGCAGCAGGCATGGCGACTACAGGCATGGTGCCATTTGCAAGTACCTTTGCCATGTTTGCAGCAGGAAGAGCATTTGAACAGATCAGAAATTCCATCGGGTATCCAAATCTCAATGTAAAAATCGGTGCAACACATGCAGGAATTTCCGTAGGGGAAGACGGTGCAACTCACCAGTGTAACGAAGACATTGGTCTGATGCGTGCTATTCCCGGAATGACCATCATTAACCCTTCCGATGATCTGGAGGCAAAAGCGGCGGTAAAGGCTGCTTATGAGATTGATGGGCCTGTTTACTTAAGATTTGGGCGCTTGGCTGTTCCTGTGATCAACGATAAACCGAATTACAAGTTTGAGATTGGAAAGGGTGTGGTCTTAAAAGAAGGGAAGGATGTTGCCATCGTCGCAACAGGGTTGTGCGTCAACGCCGCATTGGAAGCCGCCGAGATGCTACAAGATGATGGCGTAACTGCCAAGGTCATCAATATTCGTACGATCAAGCCGATCGATAAAGAGTTGCTTGTCGACGTAGCGAAAGAAATTGGAAAAATAGTAACAGTTGAAGAACATTCTGTTATTGGTGGTTTGGGAAGTGCAGTAGCAGAAGTCCTAGTAGAAAACATGCCAGTGCCAATGAAGAGAATTGGAATTGATGATGTGTATGGTGAATCAGGACCGGCTACAGAACTGCTTGAAAAATATGGGTTGAGTAACAAGGGAGTTTACGAAGCGACAAAACATTTCTTGTGGAAACAAACAAGAAATAAAAGAAAAATGAATCAGGGAGGTTGAAAATGGAAAAATACTTAATGGGTATTGATGCGGGAACAGGTAGCGTAAGAGTTGCTCTTTATGATTATCGTGGCCAGAGCAGAGCTTATCACATTGAATCCTACGGGACAACTTATCCTAGAAACGGATGGGCAGAACAGGATGATAGAGAATGGTTGAGCGCTTTATCAAAAGCAATCCCAGAATGCATGAAAAAGGCTGGAACCGGGCCAGAAAGTGTTGTTGCCATTTCATGCGATGCAACCACAAACACATTGGTTTTTCTTGATAAAAATGATGAAATGGTTCGTTTGCCAATGCTCTGGATGGATGTTCGTGCAACAGAAGAAGCAGCATTCATTGACCGAATAAGAGAAGACTATGCCGCAACTAGATTCTATAAGCCAAGTTTTCGTGCAGACACTTTGATTCCCAAATGTATGTGGCTGAAGAAGAACGAACCAGAAAACTGGAAAAAAACGAAAACAATCATGGAGTTTGAGGACTGGCTCAACTGGAAATTAACAGGGAAGAAATCGGTATGCAAGTCAATCGCGGCTTTCCGCTGGAACTATGATGACAGAAACGGTGGATATCCTCTTGATTTATTCTCTGCTGCAGGGATAGGGGATATAGTAGAGAAATTTCCTGAAAATATCCTAAAAGTTGGTGATATCGTGGGAAGTGTAAGTTTTGAGGCCGCAGAAATGTTCGGACTTAGTGTACAGACACAGGTTGTAGAAGGAACTGCTGATTGCAATGCCTGTATGTTTGGTGTTGGCGGTGTAAGACCAAACGGTATGACTCTAATCGGTGGAACATCCTCATGTTTGCTGGGTCTCTCTGAGCAAGATTTTCACGTAGATGGTGTAAATGGTACATATCCTAACTGTATGTATGATGGAACAAGTCTTCTTGAAGGGGGCCAGACAGCATCTGGTGCCATCCTCACGTGGTTTAGAAACAACTTAGTTCCAGGTTCTTGGGTCCAGGAAGCTGCAAGCAGAGATATGAACATTTATGACCTCATGACAGAAAAAGCACAGAAAATTCCAATTGGTAGTGATGGACTCGTTATGATGGACTATTTTCAGGGAAATCGTGCTCCTTATTCAGATTCTAAAGCAAGAGGAATGTTCTGGGGATTATCCATTGCTACAACAACAGCTCATATGGCACGGGCTGTATATGAAGGTGTCGCGTATGGCGCAAATCATTGTATCATCAGCATGAAAAAAGCAGGATACAAAGTTAATCAAATCTACGCGTGTGGTGGATTGGCTCAGTCTGATTTTTGGATGCAGATGCATTCAGATGTAATCGGCGTTCCAATGTACACAACAGTAGAAAACCAGAGCGCTGGATGTCTTGGATCTTGTATCATCGCAGCAGTTGGTGTTGGAATTTATCCTACATTTGCAGATGCAGCGGATAGCATGGTTCGTGTAGATAAGGAATACCATCCGAACCCAGAAGCTCACAAAGAATACAAATTCTACATGGAGAGGTATATGGAAACTTGGCCTCAAATGAGGGATATCGTTCATAAAACTGTAGAGCACAGCAATAGCAAAAACTAAAATTGCAACAGGAAAAGGTGCATGACAGTTTGTTTGAACTGTGCTCAATTCAAGACAGCTTTCCGACCGGATTAAGTCGATATGTTGTGATCTTGATGTGCTGTAAAAGATAACCCTATTTCTGTTGATCTGAGGCCTTGGGTCCTGTTAACTACATTCATTCATGTTCCGGCATGAATTGCAGAGGAGGTTTCTATGAGTGGGAAATATGTACTAGGAGTCGATTTTGGTACCGAGAGTGTTCGTGTTGGGATCATTGATGAGCAGGGGGGAGCGGCGGCAATCGCGGTACGTACCTATCCTCTGCACCACCCTGGCCCTGGCCGCGCGGAGCAAAATCCTGATGACTGGTGGACGGCACTCGTCGAGGCTTGTAATGAAGCCGTTAGCAAAAGTCTGGTTTCACCAGAGGATATCGCTGGGATATCTCTCGATGCAACCGCCTCTACGGTTGTTGTTCTCGACAAGAATGGCCGGCATCTCAGGCCTGCGATTATGTGGATGGATGTTCGTGCCACTGAGGAGGCCAAACGCATTGAGCATACCGGTGATCCAGCCCTGAAGTATAATGGGTTCGGTCCGGTTTCTGCAGAGTTTGGTCTGCCCAAGGCGTTATGGATAAAAAAGCACGAACCTCAGATATATGCGAAATCAGCACATATTGTTGACTGCTGTGATTGGGCGATTTACCGGCTTACCGGACAGTGGAGCTCCTCGGTCAACGTCGCCAGCGCAAAATACTACTATGATCGTGACAGTGGGGGGTGGCCGACAAGTCTCTACAATGCGCTTGACGCAGTAGATCTTCTCGAAAAACTCATCCCCCACGTTCGGGATATTTTTGCTGTGGCTGGTGAGTTACGCCGGGATGTTGCAGAGGAACTTGGCCTTGCTCCTGGTACACCGGTTGCTCAAGGTGGCGTCGACGCTTATATGGGCGCGCTTGGTCTTGGAGTAGTTGAGCCTGGCACGATCGCACTAGTGACTGGATCAAGCCATGTCGTCATTGGACAGTCAGCAAAACCCATTCATGGCCCTGGTCTATGGGGGGCATATACCGATGCGATGCTTCCGGGTACCTACACCTTGGAAGCTGGCCAGGCATCGACAGGGTCAATCCTTTCCTGGTTTAAAAATAGTTTTTGTGGAGAATACATCGCAGAGGCAGAACGGCGAGGAGTTAATGTCTACGAGGTGCTTAACGAGGCTGCGGAAAATATCCCTATTGGTTCGGAAGGACTTGTTGTCCTTGATTACTTTCAGGGCAATCGAGCTCCACACAGCGATCCTTATGCTCGCGGAGCCATTTGGGGGCTATCGTTAAGTCATACTCCTGCTCATCTCTACCGGGCGATTATGGAGGGAGTTTGCTACGGTACCGCGAATATGTTTGATGCCTTACGCACTCAGGGCTACGATCCTTCGACGGTGATGGTTGCCGGTGGGCCGACGAAGAGTCCCCTATGGATGCAGATGCATGCTGATGTCCTCGGTCAGCCACTGCATATTACCAAGGGTGGTGACATTGCTCCATTGCTCGGGTCGGCAATGCTTGCTGCTGTGGGTAGTGGGGTTCATGCCGATCTGCCGACAGCAGCCTCCGCAATGGTTCATACTGAACTAACCGTGGAGCCCGATATGCAGGCTCATGAGGCCTATCGCTTCTACTTTGACCGCTATCGAGAGACCTATGATCAACTAAAGTCGCCAATGCACAGCATGGCGACACACTTACGGGATAGTGCAGAAGAATCCTGCGTGAGGAGAGAAAGATAATGATGATGAACAAGCAAGTTAAGCAAGCTCTTTTGCATGCGAAAGATACTAGAGCGGTCTTTTTCGCATCCGGAGCTCTCACCCAGGTTGGCGAGACCTTCGCCGCAACCTTTCCCGGCGCTAAGGCGCAAATTATCGCTGACGAGAATACTGAAGCGGTCGCTGGTGAGGTGGCAAGGAAGAGCTTGAGCAAAGCAGGGATAGATCTTTGTGAGGGGCTCTGTTTCCCTGCTCATCCTACGCTCTATGCAGGCTACGAGCGTGTGTCAGAAATTGTCGAGGTGTTGGCTCGTACCCCAGCGGTTCCAATCGTGATTGGTAGTGGAACGTTAAATGATCTTGTTAAGCGTGCGGCATTCGAGCTTGAGAGGCCGTACATGGTCATAGCAACCGCTGCGTCGATGGACGGTTACACCGCCTACGGCGCGTCACTGGCAAAAGACGGGCACAAGCAGACCTTGCCGTGTCCGGCGCCCCTGGCAGTTGTCGCTGACGTCGCTGTACTCGCAGAGGCCCCATCGGCGATGACTGCTTCAGGTTATGCCGATCTTCTTGGTAAGGTTACTGCTGGTGCCGACTGGTTGGTTGCTGATGCGCTTGGTGTTGAGCTCATTGATAATCGATCCTGGAGTCTCGTGCAGGAGCCTTTACGCATTTCAATCGGTCAGCCCGAGGCTCTAGCCAGAGGTGATCTCAAGACTATTGAGTTGCTAGTTGAAGGGCTTTTGATGTCAGGCGTGGCAATGCAGGTCCATGCCTCATCACGCCCTGCATCAGGTTCAGAGCACCAGTTTAGCCATCTTTGGGAGATGGAGGGGCTCGGGCGTAATCTGGTTCCTCCTCTCTCCCATGGGTTTAAGGTCGGCATTGGATCGATTGCTGTCGCGGCGCTTTACGAGGAACTTTTTGAGAGTGATCTCTGTGCAGTTGATGTTGATGCCTGCTGTCGCGCGTGGCCAAGCTTTGCTGATTTAGAAGATCGTGCGCGTCAGGCACACCCGTTGCTTGGGGATATTGCCGTGGCCCAACTTTCCGGTAAGTATGTTAGTGGCGAAGGGCTTGCAGCTCGCCTTAACCGTCTTGTTGAAGTTTGGCCCAAACTACGCGAGCGACTTCTTGACCAACTTTTGCCGGCTATCAAACTGAGAGATATGCTCAAAGTAGCAGGATGTCCTACTACACCGGAGGAGATAGGACTTACTCGTGAGGAGCTTAAGGCGAGCTATTCGCGAGCGCAGATGATCCGTTCCCGTTATACAGTCCTTGATGTCGCGGTAGAGACAGGATTGCTTGATTCCTGCGTTGAGAAACTTTTTGCTCCTGGTGGCTATTGGGCAAGCGACTCGTGATGTTTTGACCCCGGGTCGCTTGTAGTGTGGAGTTCCTCCACGAGACCCGGGGCAGTTTGCCGTTTCCAAGGAGGGAGTAGACGGCGACAAACACCCTCAGATTGACGACAAACCTGCCGGCGCCCTATGCTGGCTGAAGCGAGGGTTGGGGGAGCATACCCTCATACATCAAAATTACCGCCGGTAAGGTCCACGACGTGAATATTCTTGACGATCTGATCCCGGAACCGGGGTCCTGGTACATCATGGATCGGGGATACCTCGACTTTGCCCGCTTGTACCGACTCACCGAATGGTCCGCGTTTTTCGTAACCCGGGCGAAGGTGAATACTCAGTTCCGACGCGTGTACTCTCATCCGGTGGATAAATCAGATGCTCTCCTGTCCGATCAGACGATAGTACTGACGGGCGTAAGAACCGCCGCCGACTATCCGGAGAAACTCAGACGGACCAGATACCGTGACCCTGAAACCGGCAAGGTCTTCACGTTCCTGTCGAACAACTTCACCGTCCCTGCAGAAACCATTACCAGACTTTACAAAAGCCGCTGGCAGGTGGAGCTGTTTTTCCGGTGGATCAAGCAGCACCTGCGGATTAAATCGTTCTACGGAACCTCAATGAACGCGGTGAAAACGCAGATCTGGATTGCAATTTCGGTATACGTGCTGGTGGCGATCATCAAGAAGCAGCTGAAACTGGACGGTAGTCTCTACACAATTTTACAGATTCTTAGCGTGACCGCGTTTGAGCAAGTCCCTATAGAACAAGTACTTACGAATTTTGATTACAGTTCAGACGACCCTGGTTCTGATAAACAGTTACTATTCAAGGAGTTATAACCGGACAGCCGTGACGCAATATATTATCTTACGTCTTTAAGGTTTCCAGTTACATATTTGTGTAAAATACTCGTAACAAGTGGGAATTACGCTCTAAACCTGCCGGCTGTTCCGCTGTAAACCTGCCGCCTATTCCAGGCTAAAACCTGCCGGGTATTCCGAGGTAAACCTGCCG